>NZ_PQMX01000017.1:0-97856 GCF_004368385.1 Burkholderia sp. B10
TCGCTCGGGTGGGGCTGGTTCTTCGCCATGATTCGATAACGGGGCAGGCGCGTTCGGGCGCGCGGGCACAAAAAAACCGCTGCGCGACGGCAGCGGTTGTTCGGTCGAGCCCGCTCGGCGGCAGCGAACGCCATTGTAGCGCCGTGCTGCCGCGGGGCCCGCGGCTCGTTTTTCGCGCTTACTTCTTGTCGTGCAGGGTTTCGAGGTAGCGCTGCGCGTCGAGCGCGGCCATGCAGCCGGTGCCGGCGCTGGTGATCGCCTGGCGGTAGACGTTGTCCTGCACGTCGCCCGCGGCGAACACGCCCGGCACGCTGGTCGACGTCGCGTTGCCCTGCAGGCCGCTCTTCGTCAGGATGTAGCCGTCCTTCATCTCGAGCTGGCCCTGGAACAGGTCGGTGTTCGGCTTGTGGCCGATCGCGACGAACACGCCCTGCACGGTCAGGTCCTGCGTCGCGCCGGTCTTCACGTTCTTGATGCGCAGGCCCGTGACGCCCGACTCCTCGCCGGTCACCTCGTCGAGCACGTGATCCCACTTGATGTCGACGACGCCTTCCTTTTCCTTCTCCAGCAGCCGGTCGATCAGGATCGGCTCCGCGCGGAACTTGTCGCGGCGGTGGATCACCGTGACCTTCTTCGCGATGCCCGTCAGGTACAGCGCTTCTTCGACGGCCGTGTTGCCGCCGCCGATCACCGCGACCTCCTGGTTGCGATAGAAGAAGCCGTCGCAGGTGGCGCAGGCCGACACGCCCTTGCCCATGAACGCTTCCTCGGACGGCAGGCCGAGATACTGCGCCGATGCGCCGGTCGCGATGATCAGCGCGTCGCACGTGTATTCGCCCGCGTCGCCGATCAGCCGGATCGGCTTCTCGTGCAGCTTCGCGGTGTGGATGTGGTCGAACACGATCTCGGTGTTGAAGCGCTCGGCGTGCTCCTGGAAGCGCGCCATCAGTTCCGGACCTTGCACGCCCTTCGCGTCCGCCGGCCAGTTTTCGACGTCGGTCGTCGTCATCAGCTGGCCGCCCTGCGCGATGCCGGTGATCAGCACCGGAGACAGGTTGGCGCGTGCCGCGTAGACGGCAGCCGTGTAGCCGGCAGGGCCGGAACCGAGAATCAGGACTTTGGCGTGTTTGGGCGTGGACATGTGCGAATCCGTAAAAGGCGGCCGCGGCGTGCGGGACAAGGCTCGCCGGACGGTCTGGGTTGACCGGTATGCCGTCATAGATGGGTATCAGACGCGCATTATAAAGGCCCCGTTGCGGCACTGCCGAACGAGAGTTTCAATCGCGGCGATAGCGTGTGGCGGCGGCACGTACCGGGCAGAGCACGCGGCGGCCGGCAGGAGCGGGGGAGCGCGGCGCAGGCGGCTGCCCGGCCGCCTGTCGCGGCGCGTTGCCGCATGCAAAAGTCCCATGCATCGAATGTGATGCACGCGTGGCGTTCGGCGTGCGCGCAGGCGGCGCCTCAGTGCGCGGTGGTCTTCGCGCGATGTAACCGTCATTTACACTTGGCGGCGCAGTGCAGCGTTTACAATGAGCGGGAACGAACGACAGGCGGGCGCGCGGCCCGCCATCTTTATACGGATTCATGGCAAAAGCTCCTTATTCCGCCCAGGCACAGGCGTTGCCGCACCGGATGTCGAAGCTCCTCACGGAGATCCGCTGGATTCTCCAGGTCGCGCTCTGCGCTTTTCTGGTGATGGCCCTGCTGAGCTACAGCCGGCGCGATCCGAGCTGGACGCATGCCGCGCAGGTCGATCACATCTCGAACTGGGCCGGGCGCGTCGGCGCGTGGACGGCCGACATCATCCTGCTGCTGTTCGGCCTGTCGGCCTACTGGCTGATCGTGCCGCTCGGGCGGCGCATCGCGGTCAACTACCGGCGCATCACGCGTCACGAGGCCGTCGTCGACGAGCCCGAGCGGCCGATCGGCTGGCTCACCGAGATCTTCGCGTTCGTGCTCGTCGTGCTCGCGTGCGACGGCATCGAGGCGTTGCGGATGTGGTCGCTGAAGGTGCAGTTGCCGCGCGCGCCGGGCGGCGTGATCGGCGAGGCGGTGGCCGGCGCGATGTCGCATGCGTTCGGCTTCACCGGCAGCACGCTGCTGCTGCTGGTCCTGCTGGCGATCGGGCTGTCGCTGTATTTTCGCTTCTCGTGGCTGTCGGTCGCCGAGCGCGTCGGCGGGGCGATCCTGTCCGCCGTCAACGTCGCGAAGCTGCGCCGCGAGGCCGAGCGCGACCGCCGGCTCGGCGAGGCCGCGGCCGTGCGCCGCGAAGGCAAGGTCGAGGAGGAGCGCGTGCGGATCGAGGATCACGAGCCCGTGACGATCGTGCCGCCGGTCGTCACGCCGGCGAAGTCCGAGCGCGTCGAGCGCGAGCGCCAGGTGCCGCTGTTCACCGACCTGCCCGGCGATTCGACGCTGCCGCCGGTGTCGCTGCTCGATCCCGCGCCGAAGGCGCAGGAAGCCATTTCCGCCGACACGCTCGAATTCACGTCGCGCCTGATCGAGAAGAAGCTGAAGGACTTCGGCGTGGAGGCGAGCGTCGTCGCCGCCTATCCGGGCCCGGTCGTCACGCGCTACGAGATCGAGCCGGCCACCGGCGTGAAGGGCAGCCAGATCGTGAATCTCGCGAAGGACCTCGCGCGCTCGCTGTCGCTCGTGTCGATCCGCGTGGTCGAGACGATCCCCGGCAAGAACTACATGGCGCTCGAGCTGCCGAACCAGCGCCGTCAGACGGTCCATCTGTCGGAGATCATCGGCTCCGAGGTCTATGCGGCCGCGTCGTCGGCGCTGACGCTGAGCCTCGGCAAGGACATCGGCGGCAAGCCGGTGTGCGCCGATCTCGCGAAGATGCCGCACCTGCTGGTCGCCGGCACGACGGGCTCCGGCAAGTCGGTGGGGATCAACGCGATGATCCTGTCGCTGCTGTACAAGGCGACGGCCGAGCAGGTGCGCCTGATCCTGATCGATCCGAAGATGCTCGAAATGAGCGTCTACGAAGGCATTCCGCATCTGCTGTGTCCGGTCGTGACCGACATGCGCCAGGCCGGCCACGCGCTGAACTGGACGGTCGCGGAGATGGAGCGCCGCTACAAGCTGATGAGCAAGCTCGGCGTGCGCAACCTGGCCGGCTACAACAACAAGATCGACGAGGCGGCCAAGCGCGAGGAGAAGATTCCGAACCCGTTCAGCCTGACGCCGGACGAACCGGAACCGCTCGGCCGGCTGCCGAACATCGTCGTCGTGATCGACGAGTTGGCCGACCTGATGATGGTCGTCGGCAAGAAGGTCGAGGAGCTGATCGCGCGGATCGCGCAGAAGGCACGCGCGGCCGGCATTCATCTGATCCTCGCGACGCAGCGTCCGTCGGTCGACGTGATCACCGGGCTGATCAAGGCGAACGTACCGACGCGCATCGCGTTCCAGGTGTCGTCGAAGATCGACTCGCGCACGATTCTCGACCAGATGGGCGCCGAATCGCTGCTCGGGATGGGCGACATGCTGTACCTGCCGCCCGGCAGCGGGCTGCCGGTGCGCGTGCACGGTGCGTTCGTCGCCGATGACGAGGTGCATCGCGTCGTCGAGAAGCTCAAGGAGCACGGCGAGCCGAACTACGTCGAAGGTCTGCTCGAAGGCGGCACCGTCGACGGCGACGAAGGTTCGGCCGGCGCGGGAACCGGCGAAGGCGGCGGCGAGTCTGATCCGCTGTACGACCAGGCGGTCGAGATCGTCATCAAGAACCGCCGCGCGTCGATCTCGCTCGTGCAGCGTCATCTGCGGATCGGCTATAACCGCGCGGCGCGGCTGCTCGAACAAATGGAACAGTCGGGGCTCGTGTCGGCGATGTCGTCGAGCGGCAACCGCGAAATTCTTGTGCCGGCGCGCGACGCGGAATGAGTCCGCGGCGCCCGAGGCGCCGGCCACCCACGGAGAAAACCGGATCATGCAGCAACATTCGTTCGTTCCTTCCCTTCGTTCGACGCGGCGCTGGCTTGGCGCGGCGCTCGCCGGCGCATCGCTGATGCTCGCGGCGACGCACGCGTTCGCGGGCGGCACCGAACAACTGAAGGCCTTCGTGTCGCAGGTGCGCTCGGCGCGGGGCGATTTCACGCAGCAGATCGTCAAGGCGCCGGCCAAGGGCGCGAGCGCCGCACAGGTCGCGCCGAAGCCGAACGACAACTCGAGCGGCACGTTCGTGTTCGCGCGCCCGGGCAAATTCATTTGGACTTATCAGAAGCCGTATCAGCAGGTGCTGCAGGCCGACGGCGACAAGCTCTACGTGTACGACCGCGACCTGAACCAGGTGACCGAGCGCAAGCTGAACGGCGCACTGGGCGCGAGCCCGGCCGCGATCCTGTTCGGCAGCAACGATCTCGACAAGAACTACACGCTGCGCGACGCGGGCGAGAAGGGCGGCATCGACTGGCTCGAGATGCTGCCGAAGGCGCAGGACACGCAGTTCCAGCGGATCGGCATCGGCTTTCGCAACGGCACGCTCGCCGCGATGGAGCTGCACGACGTGTTCGGCAACGTGACGCTGCTCACGTTCACCAACATCCAGACGAACCCGCCGCTGAAGAACGATACGTTCAAGTTCGTCGTGCCGAAGGGCGCGGACGTGATCACCGGCTGAGCGGCCTCGCGCCGTTTCGCTGCACGGGCCTGCCGGCGACGGCGGGCCCGTGCTGTTTTGGCGCGTCGCGCTTGCGGCGGCGCGCACCGCCGCCGGGTCGTGCGGCTGTCATAATGGCGGGTCCGGCGGCCGTCGCGGCCGCCACCGTTTGATCTGGAGCGAGGGTTCATGTCCGACCTGTTTCAAGTCGAGCCGCGCCGGCCGCTCGCCGAGGCGCTGCGGCCGAAGACGCTCGCCGAGGTGATCGGCCAGACGCATCTTCTGGGCGAAGGCAAGCCGCTGCGGCTCGCCTTCGAATCCGGCAAGCCGCATTCGATGATCCTGTGGGGGCCGCCCGGCGTCGGCAAGACGACGCTCGCGCGCCTCACCGCGCTCGCGTTCGACTGCGAGTTCATCGCGCTGTCCGCGGTGCTCGGCGGCGTGAAGGACATCCGCGAGTCGATGGAGCAGGCGAAGGACACGCTGAACCGCACCGGCCGCCACACGATCCTGTTCGTCGACGAAATCCACCGCTTCAACAAGGGGCAGCAGGATGCATTGCTGCCGTTCGTCGAGTCGGGGCTCGTGACCTTCATCGGCGCGACCACCGAGAATCCGAGCTTCGAGGTCAACTCGGCGCTGCTGTCGCGCGCTCAGGTGTACGTGCTGAAGTCGCTCGACGACGACGAGATGCGTCAGCTGCTCGAGCGCGCGCAGCAAATTGCGCTCGACGGCCTCGCGTTCGACGACAAGGCGGTCGATACGCTGATCGGCTATGCGGACGGCGATGCGCGGCGCTTCCTGAACCTGCTCGAGCAGGCGCAGACGGCCGCGTCGTCCGCGCGCGTCACGACGATCGACGCCGATTTCGTCAGCAGCGCGATGACACTGAACGCGCGCCGCTTCGACAAGGGCGGCGACAATTTCTACGACCAGATCTCGGCGCTGCACAAGTCGGTGCGCGGCTCGAGCCCGGACGGTGCGCTGTACTGGTTCTGCCGGATGATCGACGGCGGCGCCGATCCGAAATATCTCGCGCGGCGCATCGTGCGGATGGCATGGGAAGACATCGGCCTGGCCGACCCGCGCGCGCTGCAGATCGCGAACGATGCGGCCGAAACCTACGAACGGCTCGGCTCGCCGGAAGGCGAACTGGCGCTCGGGCAGGCGGTGATCTATCTGGCGTGCGCGGCGAAGAGCAACGCGGGCTACAACGCGTTCAACCAGGCGATGGCGTTCGTCAAGCAGGACAAGTCGCGCGAGGTCCCCGTGCACTTGCGCAATGCGCCGACCAAGCTGATGAAGGAGCTCGGCTACGGTCATGCGTATCGCTACGCGCACGACGAGCCGAACGCGTATGCGGCCGGCGAGACCTATCTGCCGGACGGCATGCGCGAACCGCACTGGTACAAGCCGGTGCCGCGCGGGCTCGAATCGAAGATCGCCGAGAAGCTCGCATGGCTGCGCGAGCTCGATCGCGACGCCGGCAAGAAGGATTGAGCGGCCGGCTGCGACGGGCCTCGGCGCGTCAGCGCTTGCGGCCCGGCTGCTTCTTCCAGTATTCGAACGGCTCCGCGTGGCATTCGATGTCGAGTTCGGCGACGCGTGCGTGCAGTCGCTCCTGCGCGTCGGCGATCGCGAGGTTGTAGATCGCCGGCGCGATCTCCTCGACGAAGAAGTGCAGCAGCGCGCCGGCCTGGATGTTGCCGATCGGCTCGTCCATGTTTTCGGTGAAGTAGCGTTGCAGCGATGCGATCGCGCGCTCGCGTACGTCCTTGTCCAGCTCGATGGCCATCGGGTTGCTCCGTTGAGGGTGGTGCGGGCGCGCGCGTTGTCGGCGACGGCGCGTGCGGCCGGCGCGGCAGTGACGCGGGTGCGCCGCCGGATCCGATACTGCCACGCGGCCGGCTATTTGCGGCACTGTCCGTCCGGCCGATGCCGTGGCGCCGCCGCGGTGCGTTAGAATTCGCGTCTTACACAACGATTTTCCAAGTCCTCCCATGCTCGACATCCAGTTGCTGCGCAAAGACCTCGACGGCGTCGCGAAGCGCCTCGCCGATCGCGGCTACACCCTCGACGTCGCCGCGTTCTCCGCCCTCGAAGCGGAACGCCGCGCGATCCAGACCCGTACCGAAGAGCTCCAGGCGCGCCGCAACAGCCTGTCGAAGCAGATCGGCGCGATGAAGGGGAAGGGCGAGGACACGTCGGCCGTGATGGCCGAAGTCGGCGGCATCGGCGACGAGATGAAGGCGTCGGAGGTGAAGCTCGGCGAGATCCAGTCGCGCCTGTCCGACCTGATGTTGGGCATGCCGAACATCGCGCACGAAAGCGTGCCGGTCGGCAAGGATGAGGCCGACAACGTCGAGCTGCGTCGCTGGGGCACGCCGCGCCAGTTCGATTTCGACGTGAAGGATCACGTCGACGTCGGCACGCCGCTCGGCCTCGATTTCGAAACCGGCGCGAAGCTCGCCGGCGCGCGCTTCACGATGCTGCGCGGGCCGATCGCGCGCCTGCACCGCGCGCTCGCGCAGTTCATGCTCGACACGCACACGCAGCAGCACGGCTACAGCGAGACGTACACGCCGTACATCGTGAATCCCGAGATCCTGTACGGCACCGGCCAGTTGCCGAAATTCGCGGACGACATGTTCCGCGTCGAGAAGGGCGGCGCCGAAAACACGATCACGCAGTACCTGATCTCCACGTCCGAGATCTCGCTGACGAACACCGTGCGCGAGTCGATCGTCGATGCGTCGGCGTTGCCGATCAAGCTGACCGCGCATTCGCCGTGCTTCCGCTCGGAAGCCGGCTCGTATGGCCGCGACACGCGCGGCATGATTCGCCAGCACCAGTTCGACAAGGTCGAGATGGTGCAGGTCGTCGCGCCCGACACGTCGTACGCTGCGCTCGACGAGATGGTCGGCCATGCGGAAGCGATCCTGCAGAAGCTCGGCCTGCCGTACCGCGTGATCACGCTGTGCACGGGCGACATGGGCTTCTCGGCGGCGAAGACGTTCGACCTCGAGGTGTGGCTGCCCGCGCAGAACACCTATCGCGAGATCTCGAGCTGCTCGAACACCGAGGCGTTCCAGGCGCGCCGGATGCAGGCGCGGTTCCGCAACGCGCAGGGCAAGCCGGAACTCGTGCATACGCTGAACGGTTCGGGTCTGGCGGTCGGTCGCACGCTCGTCGCGGTGCTGGAGAACTACCAGAACGCGGACGGCTCGGTCACGGTGCCGGAAGTGCTGCGTCCGTACATGGGTGGCATGGAGCGGATCGACGCACCGGTGCAGGCGTCGTAACGCGGGTCTTGCGAAGCCCTCGTAAAAAATTTTCAGAAAGGGCTTGTCAGCCGCGAAGCGATCGTCTTATAATCTTTTTCTCGCGGAAACGACCAACCGCGAAATGCAGCAAGGAAGGAGAGGTGGCAGAGTGGTCGAATGTACCTGACTCGAAATCAGGCGTACGGTTTCCCCGTACCGTGGGTTCGAATCCCACCCTCTCCGCCAAAATACGAAGCCCCGTGATTCGAAAGGATCACGGGGTTTTTCGTTTTGTCCGTGCGATCGCGAACGGAAGCGGTGTCGATGCCTTCGATGCCCCGCATGCGCGCCGGCAGGCATTCCGCTCCGCAACGTCGCCAGCACCGCCCATCCCCGCGGCTTCGCCGCTTCAGCCCCGGCCCCTTACGCCGTTAACAGAAGTCAGCAACGCGCGTTTTCCGCGTCGTCGCCGTCTTCCGATTCAAGGCCCCATGAAGCTCAGTTACAAGATTCCTCTCGCATTCGCCGTTGCGCTGCTGCTGATGTTCGGCGGCGCGCTGTACGGCATCCGCATTCTCAATCGCTCGATCGACACGTTCGCCAACGACGTCCAGACGCAGGTCGCCAATGAGCGGCTCGTGTCGGCGACGCTCATTGAATTCAAGCTGCAGGTCCAGGAATGGAAGGACACGCTGCTGCGCGGCAAGCAGCCGGAGATGCTCGACAAATACTGGCACGCGTTCGAGACGCGCGAGCGCACCGTCGATACGCTCGCCGCGCAGCTCGTCAAGCAGCTGCCGCCCGGCGACAGCAGAACGCTCGTCGAGCAGTTCGCGCGCGCGCATGCGGCGATGGGCGACGGTTATCGCCGCGGCTTCGACGCATTCAAGGCCGCGGGCTTCGAGCCTTCCGCCGGCGACGCGGCGGTCGCCGGCGTCGACCGGACGCCCGCCGCGTTGCTCGAACGCGCGGCGAAGGTGATCGCCGAGCAGAGCGCGGCGGTGTCCGCGCAGGCGAGCCGCGATGCGAGCTACGCGAGCGTGACGAGCGTCGTGCTGATGCTGATCGTGCTCGGCATCGCGATGATCGGCGCCTTCCTGTTCAGTCGCGCGATCTTGCGGCCGCTCGATCGCGCGGTCGCCTGTGCGCAGGCAGTGGCCGGCGGCGACCTCACGCGTACGGTCGACGCGGACGGCCGCGACGAGATCGCCGATCTGCTGCGCGCGTTGCAGACGATGCAGGCGAGCCTGTCGGAGGTCGTGCACGAAGTGCGCACGCACGCCGAAGCGGTCGCGACCGCGAGCGCGGAGATCGCCTCGGGCAATCACGACCTGTCGTCGCGTACCGAGTCGCAGGCCGCGTCGCTCGAGGAAACCGCGGCCAGCATGACCGAGCTGACCGGCATCGTCGGTAAATCGGCTGAGCACGCGCAGTATGCGGCGCAACTGGCGCGCGACGCGTCCGAGGTCGCGTCGGCGGGCGGCGGGGTGATGACCGACGCCGTCCAGACGATGGACGGCATCGCCGCGAGTTCGGCGAAGGTCGGCGAGATCATCGCCGTGATCGACGGCATCGCGTTCCAGACCAACATCCTCGCGCTGAATGCGGCCGTCGAGGCGGCGCGGGCCGGCGAGCAGGGGCGCGGGTTCGCGGTCGTCGCGTCAGAGGTGCGCTCGCTCGCGCAGCGCAGCGCGTCCGCCGCGAAGGAGATCAAGGGGCTCATCGAGCAATCGACGCAGCGCGTCGATCAGGGCGCGGTGCTGATCGGCCGTGCGGGCGACTCGATCCGCGAGATCGTCGGCGCGGTCGAGCGCGTGACCACCATCGTCGGCGAGATCTCGTCGGCATCGCAGGAGCAGAGCGCCGGCATCCAGCAGGTGAACGTCGCCGTCGCGCAGATGGACGAAGCGACGCAGCGCAACGCGGCGCTGGTCGAGCAGGCCTCGGCCGCGACCCAGGCGCTCGCCGAGCAGGCGAACGCGCTGCGACGCGCGGTAGCCGTGTTCAGGCTACCGCAGGCCGCTTGAGCGGCGCGGCCGCGACCGCATAGGCCCGCGTCAGGTCGCGGCCGGATACTGCGCGAGCACGCGTTCGCGGATCGACGGCTTGATGTTCGACTGCGCCATGTCGCCGCCGTAATGTGCGACCACGCGCGGATTCATCACGCGATACCAGAGCGGCGGCACATAAGCGAACAGGATCATCGTCGCGTAGCCGGCGGGCAACTGCGGCGAGTCGTCGAAATGGCGCAGCGCCTGATAGGAGCGCGTCGGATTCGCGTGATGGTCGGCGTGGCGCTGCAGCTGGTACAGGAACAGGTTCGTGACGACGTGATTGCTGTTCCACGAATGCTGCGGCGTGCAGCGCTCATAGCGGCCGCTTGGCAGCTTGCGGCGGCCGAGCCCGTAGTGCTCGACGTAGTTCACGACTTCGAGCAGCGACGCGCCGTACGCCGCCTGGATCACGAGGAACGGGATCACGACCGGGCCGGCCATCGCGATCGCGATGCCCCACACGACGACGGTCATCGCCCACGCGTGCAGCACCTCGTTGCGCCAGGTCCACGGCGAGCGGCCGAGCCGTTCGAGGCGTGCCTTCTCGAGCCGCCACGCCGAACGGATGCTGCCGGCCACCGTGCGCGGCAGGAACGCCCAGAACGACTCGCCGAAGCGGGCGCTGGCGGGATCCTCGGCCGTCGCGACGCGCACGTGATGGCCGCGGTTGTGTTCGACGAAGAAGTGTCCGTACGCGACCGGCGCGAGCGTGATTTTGGCGAGCCAGCGCTCGAACCGGTTGGTCTTGTGCCCGAGCTCGTGCGCGGTGTTGATCGAGATGCCGGTGGCGGCGCCGAGCGACAGCGCGAAGCCGACGTAGTCGTACCACGCGAGCGCATGCGTGCCGACGATGCGCACGCACATGAAGAAGGCGACGTATTCGACCAGCGTCGCCAGGTAGACGATCCAGCGGTAGTAGCGCGACCGTTCGAGCTGCGGCACCACGGCTTCGGGCGGATTGTCGCGATCGTCGCCGATCAGCGTGTCGAGGATCGGGATCACGCCGAAGGCGAACAGCGGGCCGAACCACCAGAACACGTGCACGCCGGTCGACAGTGCGAGTTGCGCCGCGAGGATCGGCAGCGTGATCGTCACCGCGCCGAGCAGCCACAGATAACGCTTGCCATCCGACCAGCCCGAGGCCGGTCCGTCGGTCGTTGCCATCGTCTCCCTCCATTGGGGGCCGGCTGCGCCTGCAAGCGCGACGGCCGCTCGTGTCATTTCGTCGTGGTGGTCCGCGATGCGGCGTGAGGCAGGCGCGGCACCGGATCGATCGTCCGGCTGTGCCAGTTATACGACGGGCGCGGCCGCTTTCCAAACTCCGGCGCTAGGCGCGAAACTCCAAACGGCGGACCGCATGTGGGGCTCGCGGGCGGGCGGCGACGCCGGGCGATTGAAACGGGCACCGCGCGGCGCGATCTGCCCGCGCGGCCCGCGTTCTGATCAGATGAATGCATGCCCGAAGCCTGTGCGACAGCCGACGACCGACGCTGCAACGAATGTTGCGTCGCAATATCGATCGCGCGACGAGGACGGCGCGCGCCGCGTTTTCGCATGTGCGGATGCCGGACGCTGACGGTTTCGACGTCTCCGCATCGGACGTCGATTGCTCGAATGCCCGAGTGACAAGCCGAGCGAGGCGCACGGTCCGAAGGCCGGACGCGCTCGTCGTGACGGTTCACCGACCGACGGCAGCATGCTGCACGTGCACAGCGGCGGCGGCCCGCACGCGCTTGCGTTGCGCGCCGACTCTCGATCGGCGCGGCCGTTTGAAAATAACGATTTGACTCATGCCCCGCTTTCGGTTGAAGCTAGTAGCTTGCTGTCCGAAGGGGGCTGTGCCTGCATGAGTTCGACCTTGACCGTTCGTCGTATCGCTGCCGACCAAGGCAGCGTGTATCGCGAACTCCGCGCCGCGTCGCTTCGTGAGCCCTACGCGCCGGGCGAAGCGCCGGAGGCCGAATTGCTGAGCGTCGACGCCGACGCGGCGGCGGCCATTGCCGCGTTGCGCGCCGCGTCCGACGAGTCGACGACTTTCCTGCTGTACACCGAAGGCCATCCGGCCGGCATGATCGGCGCGTATTTCGACAATACGCCCGAGCGGCGCGCGTTCGTCAGCGAACTGTGGGTCGCGCACGCGGTGCGCCACCTGCGCGGCGGCGTGCTGCTGCTCGAAACGGCCACCGGCTGGCTGGCCGAGCGCGGCGCGCGGGACATCTACGCATGGATTGCCGATGCGAACCGCGACGCGATCCGTTTCTACGAGCGCGCCGGCTTCGGCAACACGGGCGAGCACGCGCCGGTCGCGCGGATGCCCGGCGCGATGAAGTCGTTGTTCGTATCCCACATCGATACGCCGTGACGCGCGCAGGTGCGGGCCCGCGCCGAGTGACGAAGGCCCGTGCGCGCGTCCCGCTGTCCGCGCGCCGGTCGCGCGCGTCTTGCGACACCGCTTGCCAGGTCGCCCAAAAATAATGGCCGGCCGCTTGGACGCCTGTAAAATACGCAAAAAATTTTTGCAGAGTGTCCATGTCGCTTAAAAAATCGCCATTCTTCGAGCTGCGCAGCGGATCGGTCGATACGTTGCTGTTCACCGTGAAGACGACCGATCTCGATGCGTTGCGTGCCGAACTGGTCAAGCGCTTCGAAGCGACTCCCGAATTTTTCGCCGACGACGTCGTCGCGATCGACGTCCGCCGCCTGGCGGAGGGCGAACGCGTCGCGCTCTCGGACATCCGCCAGATGCTGAACGACGTGCGGATGCGTCCGGTGGGTGTCGTCGCGCAGGCGTCGCAGGCGTGGGCGGCCGAAGCCGGCCTGCCGTTGCTCGAGGCGCGCGATCGCCGCGGAGCCACGGCGAAGCCGGAGCCGGCCGACGAGGCCGAGCCGCCTGTCGCTGCGGCGGCAGCGGAAGCGGTGCCGGAACCGGCGCCAGAGCTCGCACCGAGCGCGCCCACGACGGGTGCGCAGACGCTGGTGATCGACCGGCCGCTGCGTTCGGGGCAGCAGATTTACGCGAAAGGGGACCTCGTGGTGCTCGCGCCGGTCAGCCACGGCGCCGAGATCATCGCGGAAGGCAACATCCACATCTACGCGCCGTTGCGCGGCCGCGCACTCGCGGGCGTGCACGGCAACCACGATGCGCGCATTTTCTGCACGTGTCTGGAGCCGGAACTGATTTCGATCGCGGGTATCTATCGAACCACCGAGAACCCGTTGCCCGCCGACATACTGGGTAAAGCGGTGCAGATCCGGCTCGAAGAGGAAAAACTGATGATCGAACCGCTGCGCCTGACGTGATTCACGCGCTGCGCTCCGGATCGATCGGCTCTCATTGACGAACACAGGGTATTGGGTAAATGGCAAAAATCATCGTGGTGACTTCGGGCAAGGGCGGCGTAGGCAAGACGACGACGAGCGCCAGCTTCGCGTCCGGCCTTGCGCTGCGCGGCCACAAGACGGCCGTGATCGACTTCGACGTCGGCCTGCGCAACCTCGATCTCATCATGGGCTGCGAGCGTCGCGTCGTGTACGACCTCGTGAACGTGATCCAGGGCGAAGCGAACCTGAACCAGGCGCTGATCAAGGACAAGAAGTGCGAGAACCTGTTCATCCTGCCGGCGTCGCAGACTCGCGACAAGGATGCGCTCACGCGTGACGGCGTCGAGAAGGTGCTGAACGACCTGGCCGCAATGGACTTCGAATTCATCGTCTGTGACTCGCCGGCCGGTATCGAGGCCGGTGCACTGCACGCGATGTACTTCGCCGACGAAGCGCTGATCGTCACGAACCCGGAAGTGTCGTCGGTGCGCGATTCGGACCGCATCCTCGGCATCCTGTCGTCGAAGACCAAGCGCGCGACCGAAGGCAAGGAGCCGATCAAGGAGCATCTGCTGATCACCCGCTACAGCCCGAAGCGCGTGAGCGAAGGCGAAATGCTGTCGCTCGAGGACATCAGCGAGATCCTGCGCATCAAGCTGATCGGCGTGGTGCCGGAGTCGGAAGCCGTGCTGCACGCATCGAACCAGGGCTTGCCGGCCGTCCATATCGACGGCACCGACGTCGCCGAAGCGTACAAGGACGTCGTCGCGCGCTTCCTCGGCGAGGACAAGCCGCTGCGCTTCACCGATTACCAGAAGCCGGGCCTGCTGCAGCGCCTCTTCGGCAGCAAGTAACGGAGGCCGCCCATGTCCATTCTTTCGTTTCTCCTCGGTGAGAAGAAGAAGTCCGCGTCGGTCGCGAAGGAGCGCCTGCAGCTCATCATCGCGCACGAGCGGGTCGGCGGCCGTCCGCCGGCCGATTACCTGCCGGCGCTGCAGAAGGAACTCGTCGCGGTCATTTCGAAGTACGTGCAGATTTCGAACGACGACATCCGCGTGAGCCTCGAGCGTCAGGACGATCTCGAAGTGCTCGAAGTGAAGATCGAGATTCCGCAAGCCTGAGCTGTTCGGTCCCTCTCCGCACGGCGGCGCCACGCCGCCGTGCGCGTCTTACGCCCTGTTGCACTTTCGGGCACGCCGTAACACGGCGCCTGTCGGCCGCTCGCCGGCCTCCCGCATTGAACGAATACGCTCGCGTCATTCGTCAATCAGGAGGTTGTGATGGCTGTCTTTACTGTTCAACGCCGTATCGTTTCGCTGGCCTTGTGCGTCGCGGGCCTGTCGGCCGTCGTCGCGCCGCTCGCCGCGCGCGCGGACGAGATTCTCGTCGGCGCGCCGCTGATGGTGCCGTCGGGCCGGATGGTCGTCGCGGAGCCGGTCGCGATGCCGGCCGAGCAGATCGTCGTCGTCGCGCCGAACGCGCCGCCGCCGGTTCGCTACGAGGTCGTGCCGGACGCGCGCGTCGGCTACGTGTGGGAGCGCGGTCACTGGCGCTGGGAGCATGGCCGTTACGTCTGGATCGGCGGCCACTGGGAAGCCGAGCGTATCGGCATGCACTGGGTGCCCGGCCACTGGGATCAGCGCGGGCCGAACTGGTTCTGGACCCGCGGCCACTGGGCCTGACCGGGGGCTGCGATGAAACGGACCGCCATCGCGATTGCGCTCGTCGCCATCACGCTCGCGGGCTGTATCGTCGTGCCGGCCCGGCCGATTTACTATCGGCCCGCGCCGGTGGTGATCTACTGAGGGTCGCGCGGGTCGGCTGCCGTCGACGCCGGCGAGTCGGCATCGGGCCGTGCCGCAGAGGCGTGCGCTGCGTCGTGGCCGGCTGCGGGTGCCGATCCGGATGACGGCGATTGCGCCTGCGTCGCGACCTCTGCGTCGCCGTCTTCTTCGCGCAGCGTGTCGAGCGGATCGGCTGGCGCATCCTGCGGCTCCGTGACGCCGCTCGCGGCCGTAGCCGCCGCGGCAGCGGCAGCCGCCGCTGGTGCCGTAGCGGACGGTGCGGCGGCCGGCGGCGCGAGATAGCGCTCCGCGAGCGTTTCATAGAGCGGCGGGGCGAAGAAGCGCGCGATGCGGCTCGACACCAGCGCGGTCGCCATCAGCGAAATCACGAGCGCGTGGCCGTTGATCATCTCCATCACGATCACGAACGACGTGATCGGCGATTGCGTGACCGCCGCGAGGTAGCCGACCATCGCGAGCGCGATCAGCATCGGCAGGCTCATGTTGCCGAACGCGAGGTGCAGCAGGTTGCCGAACCCCGCGCCGATCGACAGCGACGGCGCGAAGATCCCGCCCGGGATGCCGGGCAGGTACGACCCGACCATCGACACCATCTTCAGAAACGGATAGAACACCGACAGCTGCTCGTGGCCGTCGAGCAGCCCGCGTGCCTCGGCATAGCCGCTGCCGAACGTCGTGCCGCCCGACGCGATGCCCACGACGGCGATCACGAACCCGCACAGCGCGGCGAACGCGATCGGGCGCTCGCGATACAGCACGAGCAGGCGCGCGGGCAGCCAGCGTCCGGTGTTGAGCAGCAGCCAGCTGAACAGGCCGCCGGCGATGCCCGTCACGATCGCGGTGACGAGCACGGCGACCGCCAGCATCTTCGGGAAATGCTGGCCGGCGTTGATCGTGCCGAAGTACGTGTAGTTGCCGTTCAGGCCCAGCGCGACGACGCCGGCGAGGATGATCGCGGTGATCAGCACGCCGCTTGCGCGCGCGGAGAAGCTGCGCGTGAGTTCCTCGATCGCGAACACGATACCGGCGAGCGGCGTGTTGAACGCCGCGGACAGGCCGGCCGCCGCGCCGGCGAGCACCAGTTGCCGTTCGATTTGCGCGTTCGAGCGCGGATAGAGGCGCCGCAGGTTGAACATCAGCGCGGCGCCGACCTGTACGGTCGGGCCCTCGCGGCCGATCGTGAAGCCGCCCAGGATCCCCAGGAACGAGACCAGCACCTTGCCGAACAGGATGCGCAGCGTCAGCAGCCGCGAGCCGAATGCGCGCGGGCTCGCATGCAGCGTCGCGATGACTTGCGGAATCCCGCTGCCCTCGGCGCCGCGGAAGAAGCGGCGGGTGATCCACGCGGACGCCGCGGCGATCGACGGCGTCAGCAGCAGCGGCAGCCAGGCGGCGTGCTCGCGCATCGTGCGGAACGTGTCGTAACCCCAGTCGATCAGCCGCGCGTACAGCACGGCCGCGAGACCGACGGCGATGGCGCCGAGCCAGAAGACGCCGAACTGGCGCCAGATTCGCAGCGAGCGTCGGGTGAGGAGCGGAAACAGACGGGAAAGCGGGGCGGGAAGCTCTGAGCGTTGCATCGGCGTCGGCCGGCAGGGCAAAGGCGCATTATAGGAAGATTCGGATGCCATGGGCGCATGACAAAACTTTACGAAAACGACGCATTTTGTTGCAAATGTAATCTTGGTGTAATGTGTGGGGTCGCCAAGCGTCGTTAGCATGGCGAAATGGCAGGCCATTCCCCACAAGAAAAGTGAAACGCATCCTCATCGTAAAAGTGACCTCGCTCGGCGACGTCGTCCAGACGTTGCCTGTCGTCGCGGACCTCCATCGTGCGTTCCCCGGTGTGGCGGTCGACTGGGCCGTGGACGAATCCTGCGCCGAAGTCGTGCGCTGGCACCCCGGCGTCAGCAACGTGCTGTGCGCGCCGCTGCGGCGTTTCAAGAAGCTGCGCAACGGCGGTGACTTCAAGGCGATCTCCGCGTCGATCGGCGCGTTGCGCGCGCATCGCTACGATGCGGTCATCGATCTGCACGGCGTCTACAAGAGCGCGATCATCTCGGCGCTGGCGCGCGCGGGGCGCCGCGTCGGCTACCAGACCCAGGATCTCGGCGAGACGGGTGCGCGTTTCGCGTACTCGCATCGTTTCGGCCCGCGGCCGGACTGCGACGCGTGGCACGGCATGCGCGTGAGCGCCGGCGAGGCGCTGGGCTATGTCCCCGAAGGCGTCGCCGATCACGGGATCGTCGCGCCGCAGGACGCGCGCCTGCCGGCCGCACTGACCGACGGCGCGCCGTTCGTGCTGCTGTTTCATGCGACGTCCAATCCGGACAAGCAATGGCCTGCCGATCACTGGGCCGCGCTGGCCACGCAGATGATCGCGCGCGGCGTGCGCGTCTTGCTGCCGTGGGGATCGCCGGCCGAACACGACGACGCGCAGCAGATCGCCGCGCGGGCGCCCGGCGCGATCGTGCTGCCCGCGATGTCCGTGCGCGAACTGGGCGCGGCGATCGGTCTGGCGACGCTCGTGGTCGGTGTCGACACCGGCTTCGTGCATATGGCGCACGCATTGAAGCGCCCGACCGTGATGATCTTCGTCGCGACGTCGCGGCACCATTGCGGCATCGGCGGCGCGCCGCACGCGCTGTCGATCGGCGAGCCCGGTGCGCCGCCGTCGGTTGCGCAGGTGCTCGACGCGATCGATGCGGTCGGCCCGGCGCATGGCGCGCGGCGTGTGCGCTTGACGGCCTGACGGGGCTATCGACGCCGCTGTGCGCGCGAGCGCTTCACGCGAGCAACGCTTCGACCGTCACCACCGCCGCGATCGCGGCCAGATTCGCCAGCAAGGCTTCGACGAGCAGCCCGCGCCAGCTTTGCGGCCGAAAGCGCGCGGCGAGCAGCAGCGCGCTGCCGAGCGCGAGCGCGAGGATCAGCACGAGGTCGGCGTTGTTCAGATGGACGTTCATCGCGGCGCCTCCTTGAGATGGAGAAGTTCCGGGCGCGGTGCGCCCGGCTCCGAGTATAGGCAGCGCCGCGCGCCGTACAACGGGGGCTGTCCCGGAGTTCAGACGAGCGATGCGTCGCGGGTTTCGCGCATCAGCAGCACGCCGATCAGGCTCAGTGCCGCCGCGACCGACACATAGCCGCCGACCCACGACAGGCCGCCGCGCGCGGCGAGCAGCTGCGCGATGTACGGCGCGATCGACGCGCCGAGGATCCCGCCGAGGTTGTACGCGACGCCGGCGCCCGTGTAGCGGACGTTGGTCGGGAACAACTCGGGCAGCAGCGCGCCCATCGGCGCGAACGTCACGCCCATCAGGAACAGCTCGAGCGTCAGGAACAGCGCGACGAGCGGCATCGAGCCGCTGCCGAGCAGCGGCTCCATCGCGAAGCCGGACAGCAGCGCGGCGATCGCGCCCGCGGCCAGCACCGGCTTGCGCCCGAAGCGGTCGGCCGCCCATGCCGACAGTGGCGTCGCGAGCCCCATGAACACGACGGCGAAGCACAGCAGACCGAGGAAGCTCTGGCGCGGAATATGCAGCGCCGACACGCCGTACGACAGCGAGAACACCGTCGAGATATAGAACAGCGTGTAGCAGACCACCATCGCGAGCGCGCCGAGCAGCGTCGGCTGCCAGTGTTGGGAGATCAGCGTCGCGACCGGTACGCGCACGCGTTCGTCGCGCTCGAGCGCGGCCTGGAAGGCCGGCGTCTCGGCGATCTTCAGTCGTACGTACAGGCCCACCGCGACGAGCACCGCACTGACCAGGAACGGAATCCGCCAGCCCCAGCTGCGGAACTGTTCGTCGGACAGCGACAGCGCGAGCGCGAAGAACAGCCCGTTCGACATCAGGAAGCCGACCGACGGGCCCAGTTGCGGAAACATCCCGAACCAGCCGCGCTTGCCGGGCGGCGCGTGTTCGGTCGCGAGCAGCGCCGCGCCGCCCCATTCGCCGCCGAGGCCGATGCCCTGGCCGAAGCGCAGCACGCACAGCAGCTCCGGCGCGAGCGTGCCGATCGTGTCGTAGCCCGGCACGAAGCCGATCGCGGTGGTCGAAATGCCCATCACGAGCAGCGATGCGACCAGCGTCGACTTGCGGCCGATGCGGTCGCCGAAGTGACCGAACAGGAACGAGCCGATCGGTCGGGCGATGAACGCGATGCCGAACGTCACGAACGCCGACAGCGCCTGCGCGGTCGCGGAGCCGTGCGGGAAGAACACGGGCCCGATCACGAGCGCCGCGGCCGTCGCATACACGTAGAAATCGTAGAACTCGATCGCGGTGCCGATGAAGCTCGCGAACACGATGCGCCGATGGCTGACGGCGCCGGCCGAGCCGGTTGCGCGTGCAACGGCCGGGGGGAATGCGGACATGGATGTCTCCGTTTTATCGTTGGGGTGTTCGGCCGCGGCGAGCGCGGACTGGCGCAGCCGGGCGCGGCCGAGCGGATGACGCGGTGGCGTTGCGCGCCGCGTGTCGTGGCGCGGGCATCGCCCGCCGTTCGACGATGGAGACGGATAGGCCGCCGCCGCCGGATGCCGGCGTGATCGGCTCGCGTGCCGGATGCGGCGTGCGAACGCGTGCGCGGCGGGATGGCCGCGCAATGGCGAAAAATTATAGCGAGCGCGGCCGCGGAGCGGTAAGTGCGGAGTGCAGACGGTTCAATCGAGCGATTGCGCCTGCGCGGACGCGGTGCTCTGCAGCGCGAAGCGGCCGTCGTCGTTGAAGAGCCAGCCTTCCAGTATCTCCAGCCGGCCGTTGCCGTCGAGCAGTTTCGGCGGCGGAGGAGGCAGCGGCGCCGAGCGGCGCAGCGACGCCAGCGCAAGGGCTTCGGCCTCGCTGTCGCCGTTGCTGCGATAGACGGAAGCATTGACGACGCGGCCGCCGCGATCGACGGTGAACGCGACGACGACGAGCGAGCGCAGCATCGCCTGCGGCGTGCCGCGCGACACGCCCGACGGGTTGTGGTCGGCCACGCACCGCGCGACTTCGACGCGATACTGGTCGAGGTTCGCGCTGCGCACGACCGACGGGATCGTCAGCACCGAGTGCAGCGACGGCGGCGGCGTGATCGTGCAGGCGGCGAGCAGCGGGATGGCGACGAGCACGGCAATACGCCGCCGGCTGGCGCACGGGCGGAGAACGGAGCGCATGGGGAAGTGCCGGAGGGTGACGATACAAAAATGATAGGCGTCCGCGCGCGGCGTGTTATCCGGGGAAACGCATAGCGCGCGAAACGCACCGTCGCGATGCGCGGATAACGGCAACGGGGGCGGCGCCGGGGCCACGTCGCGATTCGACGCGGCGGATGCGGCCACGGCCGAACGCGTTCAGTAGCCGTGCGTCACGAGCGCCAGAACGGACAGATCCGGATGCGTGCCGTCGACGATGCTTTTACCGATGTGCACGGCTTCGCGCACCGCTTCGTCGAGGCTCGCGAAGCTCTCTTCGCCGTCGGCATGGAAGGCCACCGCATGATCGGGCAGGGCGGGATTCACGCCCGGATGGCACACATAGCCGGTGTAGGTATAACGCGCGTCGCTGCCGGGCGCGAGGCCGGGCACGACATGAATTTCGAAGCCTTCGTAATCGACGTGATCGGTCGCGGTCGACAGTTCGGTCATGGCGCTCTCCATGTGCCGCGCGCGGGGATGGTGCGGGCGGCAGCGAGTCGCGGCGGCGGTCGTGTCGCCGTGCTGATCGAATTCTAGGCGATGGCGGCGCGGGTCGTCAGTGTTGCGTGTAGTGGGCCTTCGCTGCACGAAGCGGCCCGCAGTCGTTCTCACACCCGCCACGATCCCGCGGCAGCGCCGCTCAACGGGCGCAGCGCGCGTCCTTGCGCTGAATGACGAGGATCACCGGATATTTCTGGCCGTGATCGAGCTCCACCGGGGCGACGACGGTCAGCGTCGCCGGGTCGGAATCGTCGTACACGCTGACCTGCTCGTTGCGGATGTAGGTCACGCCGGTGCAGTTCGATGCGCGCCCGTCGTCCGACACCTTGCACTGCAGCTCGTTTTCCTTCAGGTAGTTGTACGGCGTCGGGCTCGCCAGATATTCGCGCAGGCTGCGCGGCGAGCCGCCGACGCCTTTCACGTACGCGATCGCGCACGACGGCGTTTGCGCGTCGGCGTCGGAGGCGGAATCGGCAGCCGCCGCATGCGTGCCGACCGTGGCCAGCAGCGCGACGAGCGAGGAGGCGATGAAGGGTTTCATGACGTGGGTGTCCCGTTTCGCGGTTCGGAGCGCCGGATTGTAACGGCATCCGGCGGCGCGCGTCGGCGCGTTGCGGCGCTGCGCGCGCAAACGCCGCGGACAAACAAAAACCCCGTCATTCGATGAATGGACGGGGTTTGGCGAATTTCCTGGCGGAAGCGGTGAGATTCGAACTCACGGACAGTTTCCCGTCGCCGGTTTTCAAGACCGGTGCCTTAAACCGCTCGGCCACGCTTCCACGCGAGGCGTGCATTGTAACCGAAATGCCGCGTCGTTCCGCGTCAATCGTCGCGCAGGAACAATTCCTGCAGGTCGTTGAGAAAGCGCTGGCCGAGCGGCGTCGGCGCGATCTGCGTGAAGTCGCGCGTGATGAGCCCGCGGCGTTCCGCTTCGTTCAGCGCCGGCTCGATCGTGCCCATCGGCAGGCCGGTGCGTTCGGCGAAGCTGTGCACCGGGAAGCCCTCCACGAGCCGCAGCGTGTTCAGCATGAACTCGAACGGCAGGTCGCGCGCGCCCACTTCGCGTTCTTCCTGCACCGGCGTGCCGGCCATCGCCTGTTCGATGAAGGTGGCCGGATGCTTGTAGCGCGCCTGGCGCAGGATCCGGTTCGGGAACGACAGCTTCGTGTGGGCGCCCGCGCCGATTCCGAGATAGTCGCCGAAGCGCCAGTAATTCAGGTTGTGCTTGCACTGATGATTCGGCTTCGCATACGCGGACACCTCGTAGCGGCCGTAGCCGGCCTCGGCCGTGCGCTCGTGGATCCATTCCTGCATGTCGGCCGACGCGTCGTCGTCCGGCACGACCGGCGGGAACTTCGCGAACAGCGTGTTCGGCTCGAGCGTCAGGTGATAGAGCGACAGATGCGGTGGCGCATACGACAGCGCCGTCTCGATGTCGGCGCGGCATTCGGCGAGCGTCTGGTTGGGCAGCGCGAACATCAGGTCGAGGTTGAAGTTGTCGAAGGTCTGCGCGGCGATCTCGACGGCCGCGCGCGCCTGCGCCGTGTCGTGAATGCGGCCGAGCGCCTTCAGATGACCTTCGTTGAAGCTCTGGATGCCGACCGACAGGCGGTTCACGCCGCTCGCGCGAAACTGCGCGAACTTCGCCGCTTCGAACGTGCCGGGGTTCGCCTCGAGCGTGATCTCGGCATCCGCGTCGAGCGGCAGCAGCGCGCGCACGTCGGACAGCAGCCGGTCGAGGCCGGCCGCCGACAGCAGGCTCGGCGTGCCGCCGCCGATGAACACCGTATGCACCTGGCGGCCCCACACGAGCGGCAGCGCCTGCTCGAGATCGGCGCGCAGCGCGTCGAGATACTCGGTTTCCGGGAAGCGCTCGCCTTTCCATTCGTGCGAATTGAAATCGCAGTACGGACACTTGCGCACGCACCACGGAAAATGCACGTACAGCGCGAGCGGCGGCAGCGACGTGAGCCGCACCTGCCCGGGCGACGTGAACGTCGCGACGACGCGTGCGCCGGTTTGCGCCGCCTGGCTCATGCGGCCTCCGGTTGCGAAGGCGTTACGTAGACGATCATGCGGTTTCCTCTGCGAGCCGCGCGAGCAGCGCGTCGAGCGCAAGCGCTCGATGGCTGTGCGTGTTCTTCACGGCCGGCTCGAGCTCGGCGGCCGTCGCGCCGAGCGCCGGCACGTAGAAATACGGGTCGTAGCCGAAGCCGTGCTCGCCGCGCGGGGTGTCGACGATCTCGCCGATCCAGCGCCCTTCGGCGAACAGCGGCTCGGGATCGTCCGGATGACGCACCAGCGCGAGCACGCAGCAATAGTAGGCGCGGCGGTCGTCGACGCCGCGCAGCTGCTCGACCAGATGCGCGTTGTTCGCCGCGTCGCCGCGAGCGCCGCCGGCACGCTGCGCATAGCGCGCCGAATAGACGCCCGGCGCGCCGCGCAGCGCGCGCACGCACAGGCCGGAATCGTCGGCGATCGCCGGCAGGCCGGTGAGGCGCGCCGCATGACGCGCCTTGGTCAGCGCATTCTCGATGAACGTGCCGAACGGCTCGTCGGCCTCGGGCACGGCCAGCTCGCCCTGCGGGACGATCTCGATGCCGACCGTCGAGAACAGCGCCGCGAATTCGCGCAGCTTGCCGGCGTTGTTCGACGCGAGCACGATGCGCGACAGCGGCGCGGCAGTGCGATCGTCAGACATGGTCGGCGCCCAGAACGTCCTTCTGCAGCTGCACGAGCCGGCCGATGCCGGCTTGCGCGAGGTCGAGCAGCGCGTTCATTTCGGCGCGCGAGAACGGCACGCCTTCGGCGGTGCCCTGGACTTCGACGAAGCCGCCGGCGCCCGTCATCACGACGTTCATGTCGGTGTCGCAGCGCGAGTCTTCCGCGTAGTCGAGGTCGAGCACGGGCGCGCCTTCGTACACGCCGACCGAGATCGCCGCGACGTGATCGGTGATCGGCGAGCGCGCGAGCTTGCCGGCCGCGATCAGCTTCGACACGGCGTCGTGCGCGGCGACGAACGCGCCGGTGATGCTCGCCGTGCGCGTGCCGCCGTCGGCCTGGATCACGTCGCAGTCGATGTTGATGGTGCGCGGGCCGAGCGCTTCCAGATCGAACACCGCGCGCAGCGCGCGGCCGATCAGGCGCTGAATCTCCTGCGTGCGGCCCGTCTGCTTGCCGCGCGCTGCTTCGCGATCGCTGCGTGTGTGCGTCGCGCGCGGCAGCATCCCGTATTCGGCGGTCAGCCAGCCCTGGCCGCGCTCGCGCAGGAATTCGGGCACGCGTTCCACGACGCTCGCCGTGCAGATCACCTTGGTATCGCCGAATTCGACGAGCACCGAGCCTTCGGCGTGTTTCGTGTAGTGGCGCGTGAGGGCGACCTTGCGCAGTTCGTCGGCGCGACGGCCGCTCGGGCGGGACAGGGATGACGTCATCGGGAATCGGGCACGGAAGAGGAAACCCCGATTTTAGCGCCGAACGGCGGCCTTGCCCGGCGGGGTCGCGCGCAAAAATGGGATAATGCGCGCTTCCCGCCCCGCGCCTTGCAATGCGCCGGGCGCCTCGACTTATTCCCGCCCGATCCGGGCACACCCACGGCGAGACGAACCATGATCTACAGCATGACGGGCTATGCGAGCGCGACGCGCGAACTCGCGACGGCTGCCGGCAACGGCGGCGCGAGCGTGTCGGTCGAACTGCGCACCGTGAACTCGCGTTTCCTCGACCTCAATTTCCGGATGCCCGACGACGTGCGCGCATGCGAGCCGGCGCTGCGCGAAATGCTGATGAACAAGCTGTCGCGCGGCAAGGTCGACGTCCGTATCAACCTGCAGCGCGGCGAGCAGAGCATCGGCGCGGGCGCGCTGAACCAGACGGCGCTCGGCCAGCTCGCCGAGCTCGAGCGCTCCGTGCTCGATGCGTTCCCGGGCGTCGGCCGCCTGCGCGCCGGTGAAGTCCTGCGCTGGCCCGGCGTGCTGGCCGAGAGCGGCGTGTCGGCGGACGCGATCCGCGACGCGGTGCTCGCGTGCGGCAAGGAAGCGATCGGCGAGCTGGTCGTGGTGCGCTCGCGCGAAGGCGCGCAACTCGCGACGATGCTGCTGTCGAACGTCACCGAAATGGAGGCGATCGTCGCGCGCATCACGCCGCTCGTGCCGGAGCTGATCGCGAAACATCAGCAGAAGATCGTCGAGCGGCTGCAGGAAGCGCTTGGCCTCGCGGCGCCGGAAGGCAGCGCGACGATCGTCACGCGCGAGGAAGCGGCGGAGCGCATTCGTCAGGAAGTGACGATGTACGGCATCCGCATCGACATCGCGGAAGAGCTGTCGCGCCTCACCGCGCACCTGAACGAAACGCGTCATGTGATCGAGAAGGGCGGCCGCGTCGGCAAGCGTCTCGACTTCATGATGCAGGAACTGAATCGCGAAGCGAACACGCTCGGCTCGAAGGCGGCGGCGAAGGAGCTCGCCGACGCATCGATGGCGCTCAAGCTGTTGATCGAGCAGATGCGTGAGCAAGTGCAAAACCTGGAGTAACAGAGATGAAACGATCCCCATGCTCACTACGTTCGCTGCCCCCCGAGGGGGCGGCCCGGCGGAGGCTGTCATGACCGATTCCCATCGCGACGGCCACGCGTCGCATGCGCTGCACGGCGGCGTCTATCCCGGCAACCTGTTCATGGTCATCGCGCCGTCGGGCGCCGGCAAGTCGACGCTCGTGAACGCGCTGCTGTCGAAGGACAGCGACATCTGCCTGTCGATTTCGTACACGACGCGCAAGCCGCGCCCGGGCGAGCAGGACGGCCAGCACTATCACTTCACCACCGTCGAGGATTTCCGCGCGCGTCACGCCGCGCACGAATTCCTCGAAAGCGCGGAAGTGCACGGCAACTACTACGGCACGTCGCGCGTGTGGATCGAGGAGCAGATGGCGAGCGGCCACGACGTGCTGCTCGAGATCGACTGGCAGGGCGCGCAGCAGGTGAAGCGGCAGTTTCACAACGCGGTCGGCATCTTCATCCTGCCGCCGTCGCTCGATGCGCTCGAGGAGCGTCTGAAGAAGCGCGGCCAGGACGAGCCGAACGTCATCACGCGCCGCCTGCTCGCGGCCGGCAGCGAGATGGCGCACGCGTCCGAAGCGGAATACGTGGTGATCAACGAGAATTTCGATCGTGCGCTCGCGGAACTGGAGTGCATCGTCGCGGCGACGCGCCTGCGTTTTGGTTCGCAGTACGCGCGACATGCGGAGCTGTTCATCGAACTCGGCATCCATCTGCCCCACGCGGAATGACGCGAGGGTAGAGGGACATAAGGTAGAATAACGACTATATTCAGAAGGAATTTCCAACATGGCTCGCATTACCGTCGAAGACTGCCTGAAGCAAATCCCCAACCGCTTCGAACTGGCGCTCGCCGCCACCTACCGCGCGCGGCAGCTCGCGCAAGGCCATACGCCGAAGATCGAAAGCCGCGACAAGCCGACGGTCGTCGCGCTGCGCGAAATCGCTGCCGGTCAGGTCGGCGTCGAGATGCTGAAGAAGGTGCCGGTGTAACGCGCATCCGGCCCGTTCCAGCCATGTAGTGCACGCGCGCAACGACTCGACCTGGAGGCGAATATGAGCACCACCCCATCGTCCGCCTCCGCGGATTCGACCACCGAAGTCACGGCCCAGTCGCCTGCGCGCCAGTACATCGACGCGGTCCTCGAACAATCCTTCCGGCATTTGTTCGGGCCGACCGCCACACCGGAGCAGCCTCGCAAGCACGGCGTCGTTTCGATCGCGAATCTGACGACCGCGCTTGCCGAGTATCTCGGTCCGGACGAAATCAAAGAGGTCAAGGCGGCGTTCCACTTCAGCGACGAAGCCCACCTCGGTCAATATCGCCAGAGCGGCGAACCCTACATCACTCATCCGGTCGCCGTCGCGGAAATCTGCGCCGGCTGGAAGCTCGACGCGCAAGCCGTGATGGCCGCGCTGCTGCACGACGTGATGGAAGACCAGGGCGTGACCAAGAGCGAGCTGGCCGAACGGTTCGGCCCGAAGGTCGCGGAACTGGTCGATGGCTTGTCGAAGCTCGACAAGATGGAATTCCGCAGCCGCGAGGAAGCGCAGGCGGAAAACTTCCGCAAGATGCTGCTCGCGATGGCGCGCGACGTGCGCGTCATCCTCGTCAAGCTCGCCGATCGGCTGCACAACATGCGCACGCTCGGCGCGGTGCCGATGGAAAAGCGCCGCCGCGTCGCGCGCGAGACGCTCGACATCTACGCACCGATCGCGCACCGCCTCGGGTTGAACAACACGTATCGCGAGCTGCAGGACATGAGCTTCGCGAACTTCAACCCGCATCGCTACGCGACGCTCGAGAAGGCCGTGAAGGCCGCGCGCGGCAATCGTCGCGAGGTGATCAGCAAGATCCTCGAGGCCGCGCAGCGTGCGATGACCGACGCGAAGATCGACGCGGAAATCACCGGCCGCGAAAAGACCATCTACAGCATCTACCGCAAGATGCGCGACAAGCAGCTGTCGTTCTCGCAGGTGCTCGACGTGTACGGCTTTCGCGTCGTCGTCGACAACCCGCTCGACTGCTACACGTGCATCGGCGCACTGCATGCGCTGTACAAGCCGGTGCCCGGCAAGTTCAAGGACTACATCGCGATCCCGAAGATCAACGGCTATCAGTCGCTGCACACGACGCTCGTCGGCCCGTTCGGCGCGCCGATCGAGTTCCAGGTGCGCACGCGCAAGATGCACGAGATCGCCGAGGCCGGCGTGGCCGCCCATTGGCTGTACAAGAACGGCGGCGCCGATCTGAACGACGTGCAGAAGCGCGCGCACCAGTGGCTGAAGTCGCTGCTCGACATCCAGAGCGAAGCGGGCGATTCGAGTGAGTTCCTCGAGCACGTGAAGATCGACCTGTTCCCGGACGCCGTCTACGTGTTCACGCCGAAGTCGAAGATCATGGCGCTGCCGCGCGGCGCGACGGCGCTCGACTTCGCGTATTCGATCCACAGCGATCTCGGCAACCAGTGCGTGGCCGTGAAGATCAACAACGAATTGCTGCCGCTGCGCACCGAGCTCAAGAGCGGCGATATCGTCGAGGTGATCACGGCGCCGTATTCGAAGCCGAACCCGGCGTGGCTCGGCTTCGTGCGCACCGGCAAGGCGCGTTCGGCGATTCGTCACTATCTGAAGACGATGCGCCTGAACGAGTCGGTGCAGCTCGGCGAGCGGCTCGTCGACCAGAGCCTGAAGGGTTACGGGTTCGCGCTCGCCGACGTGACGCCGGAGGTGTGGGACAAGCTCGTCCAGTGGACCGGCAACAAGAGTCGCCAGGAAATCTTCGCGGACATCGGCCTCGGCCGGCGGGTGGCGGCCGTGATGGCCAAGCGCATCGAAGTGCTGATGAGCGGCCGCGACGCGGACGACGATCTGCCGAAGTCCGAGCGCCATCCCGCGCACCATGCGCCGCCGGTCGTGATCACCGGCACCGAAGGCATGTCGGTGCAGCTGTCGGCATGCTGCCGGCCGATTCCGGGCGATGCGATCATGGGCTATATCGGCATCGGCCTCGGGATGGCGATTCATACGACCGATTGCCGTGTCGCGCAGCGCATCCACCGGCGCGATCCGGGGCGCTGGATCGACGTCGAATGGGCGCCGCAGCCGGGCAGGCTGTTCGACGTCGCGGTGAAGGCGCTGGTCAAGAACACGAAGGGCATCTTCGCGCGCGTTGCGGCGGACATCACGTCGGCCGACGCGAACATCGTGCATATCGCGATGGACGAAGATCTGACGCACGAGTCGACGGTGCTGCGCTTCGTCATCCAGGTCAGCGACCGCCTGCATCTCGCGAACGTGATGCGCCGCGTGCGCACCAATCCCGACGTGATGCGGATCATGCGCGAACGCTCGACCGAGGACGGCGCGCATGCGCGTCACGACGGCGGCATGCGGATCGAGCGCGAGCGCCAGGATTACTGACGCTGCACGGTTGCGGCGAGTCGAGACGGCGGCCACGGGCCGCCGTTTTCTTTGGGGCGACGGAAGGGAAGTCGAAGAAGGGAGCGGAAAGGAAAAAAGGGCCTTCCCGGAGGAAGGCCCTTCTGAGGTGGCGCGGCTGGCAGGATTCGAACCCACGACCCCTTGGTTCGTAGCCAAGTACTCTATCCAACTGAGCTACAGCCGCACGCAAGACGGTACTGCTTCAACTGTCGGAACCTTCTGCGATGGGAAGGCCCCCAAAAAAGTGGCGCGGCTGGCAGGATTCGAACCCACGACCCCTTGGTTCGTAGCCAAGTACTCTATCCAACTGAGCTACAGCCGCACGCAACAACAAACACTACTGCTTCGAACTGAAAGGGCCTTCGGTTTGGAAGGCCCTCGAAAAGGTGGCGCGGCTGGCAGGATTCGAACCCACGACCCCTTGGTTCGTAGCCAAGTACTCTATCCAACTGAGCTACAGCCGCACGCAGAAGCGGAAGTATAGCAGGGTTGTATAAAAAGGGAAGCCTTATCCGCAAAAAATGTCGCCTGATCTTGCATGCCCGCGTTCGTGTACCCTTGGGGCATCAGTCATTCACGTATCGAATCAGCATCATGAACAAGGCGTTTGTCAAAGAATCGGAAGGCGACGACGACGATCTCGACCCCGGTCAGCCGGCGATCCCGGCGGGCACCAAGAACTACATCACGCCGGCCGGCCACAAGCGGCTCAGGGACGAGTTGCTGAACCTGATCGACGTCGAGCGTCCGGAGGTCGTGCGCCTCGTGTCGTGGGCCGCGTCGAACGGCGACCGGTCCGAGAACGGCGATTACATCTACGGCAAGCGGCGCCTGCGCGAAATCGACCGCCGGATCCGCTTCCTGACGAAGCGGCTCGATCTCGCCGAAGTCGTCGACGCGAGCCGGCAGGAGAACGTCGACCAGGTGTTCTTCGGCGCGACCGTCGATTACGCGACGCCGGACGGCGAGGACCACACCGTGACGATCGTCGGGATCGACGAGGTGGACCTCGACCGCGGCTGCGTCAGCTGGATCTCGCCGATTGCACGGGCGCTGATCAAGGCGAAGATCGGCGATACCGTCACGTTGATGACGCCGGCCGGCCCGCAACCGATCGACGTGCTCGACGTGCGCTATCCGGCGCGGGACGACGCATGAGCGGGTAGCGGCGTGCGGCGTCGCAGTGATGCGTATCGACGTCCGCGGCGCCCGCACGGCCAGCGCCCGTGACGGCTGCGATGGTTCAGAAGCGGTGGCGCATACCCGCGGTGACGGCGATTTGCTTGTTCGTCGACGACGCGCTGCCGAGCCCGTTGATGTTCGCGCCGATCGCCAAGCCGTCCGCGTTGACGCGCTGGTATTCTCCTTGCAGATACAGGTCGGTGCGCTTCGACAGCGCATAGTCGGCTTGCAGGTTGAACTGGTGCCAGCTGGGCGACTGGCCGTCGAGGCGGGCATCGGTGTAGGTGTACGAGCCGGCCAGCGAGAATGCCGGCGTCAGCGCATAGCGGCCGTTCACCTCGTAGTTGTTGAAGCGCGTGCCGCCCGCGAGCGCGATGCCGCGCGACACACCCGACTGTCCGGCGCTGATGCCGGCCGAATCGGTGAGGCGAGTCTGCGTGAACACGAAGCCGGCGGTCGCCGGGCCGAAGCCGTAGTTCAGGCCGGCGCCCCAGGTACGCTGGCGGCCAGCCGCGAAGGTCCAGTCGCCGGCCACGGCGCCCGGGTCGCTGGCCGCGAGCGCCGGCGCGTTGACGTTGTTGTTCAGCTGCATGTAAGCGGCCGCGACGTTGAAGCCGAGGTAGCTGTATGACGCGCCGACGCTGTATGCGCGATTGTTCGCGAAGTTCGTGGCGTTCGAGAAGCCGTACAGTGCGCCGAATTTCAGGCCGCCGTAGTTCACGCTCTGGTATTTGATGGCGTTGTTGATCCGGAACGAGTTGTTCAGGTTGTCGTTGTCGAACGGGTGCGCGAACTCGGTGCCGCCGTACTGCGTGCCCGTGAGCGACAGCGGCCCCAGGTAATCGACGACGCTGTCGTATTGGCGGCCGAGCGTGAGCGAGCCGAAGCCGTCGTGCGCAAGCCCGACGAATGCCTGCCGGCCGAACTCGCGGCCGTTCTGCTTCAGCGTGCCATTGTTGATGCCGAAGCCGTTCTCCAGCGTGAAGATTGCTTTCAGGCCGCCGCCGAGATCCTCGGTACCGCGCAGCCCCCAGCGGCTGCCGTTGATCGAGCCGCTCGTTTCCTGCCACGCGCTGTGGCCGCCCTGGTTGTTCGTGTAGGTGATGCCGGCGTCGATCAGCCCGTATAGCGTGACACTGCTTTGCGCATGGGCGGCGATCGCGGGAATGCCGGCCAATGCGGCAACGATCAGCGTCTTTTTCATGATCTGTCTCCAAACGATTGTTGTCGATCGAAGCGGCAGTGGGCTGTCGCGCGCATCGCCATCGAGCGGTACGCGCGCGACATGCGGGGCAGCGGCCGCTCAGTCACCAATCCGTTTTGTAGTGTATGAAGCGCCGTGGCTCCGGTAGAGAAGCGCGTGCCGCAATACTGTATTTAGGATGGCGCAAGAATCGTCGCGCGGGCGGAGTGCCCCGATTATCCGGGCATTGCGGCGGCGCAACATACGATTGCAGTCGTCAGCAGTGCGTACTGACGTTGCGCCGTCGCGACACTGCCAACGCCACCGCGCAAACAATCCGATTATTGACACATCGGCAATAGAGGTTTGTGCGGAGCATGGATAATGAAAGGATGTAATCTCGTTATACTGCAGTCTCTGCTTTCCGAAGCAGACTTTTTCGTTGACGGAAAAGATCTCCAAACCTTTGTCGGCGCGACTTCCCAGTCGCGCTTTTTTTTGCCCGTCGTTCCTGTCCTTCCCCGCGGCTTCTCCCGCGCCGCTACGAGTACGAGCGTCGCTTGCGTCTCGCAGCCGGTTCCGCGTCGTTGGTTTGCGCCTGCGGCGGCGTATAGGTCCAGTCTTCCATCACGTAGTGACGGGCATCCAGCGGCGACGCCAACAGGTTTTGCCAATGGTCGCCGTGCCAGGTCGGATCGAACTCGGTGTCACATGGCGCTTCACGGGACTCGGCCAGCGCGCGGGACTTGCGGCGTGCGCGTGCGAGTCGGCTCGCGAAGCGCTTGATTCCGTCCAGCCACATGACCTTCTCCTCCAATTGCGTGACTCCAGCATCGCAACGTGGCGCGGCTTGCGCAACCGGAAAAAACCCCGAGGATTTTACCGGCATGATTCGACCCCGGTATGTTTTTCATCATTTCGATTAACGGTGCTCCATGCCCGGTAATATTGACAGGGTTTTGGCGCGAATTAGTTAATAGAAGACGAGTGTGTGCCCATTCCAATGGCATTGATGTGATTTTGATAAAGAGGGCGTTAAAAATTTGCTTGACGCGCCTCGATCGTCCAATTTATAAAGTGAGCACTCCGTCCCCGGACGCAGCGCCCATTGGGAATCGGCACGCTGTTACGGGTGTTCGGGAAGCGGCTATAAATGGTAGCTTTTTTGATCTAAACGAGTGGGGAACGAAGGTATGGATACCGGTATCGTAAAATGGTTTAACGATGCTAAAGGTTTTGGCTTTATTACATCCGACAATGGCGGCGAAGATTTGTTTGCGCACTTCTCCGAAATCCGGATGGAAGGCTTCAAGACGTTGAAGGAAAACCAGCGCGTTTCGTTCGAGGTGAAGGTCGGCCCGAAGGGCAAGCAGGCAGCGAATATCCAGGCAGCCTGACGCGCCGCGTAGTACCGATCACGTCCGGCCCCCGCATAGCGGGGGCTTTTTGCTTTTCCGGCCGCGAAAACGGTCGACGGGCGGATCGATTTCGGTTGCACTGGCCCGCGACACCCGCGCCGGTGCATACTCGCGGAAGCATCGTTTCTCCCGTCTCTTCATGTCCGACCTTTATCCGTCCGATCCTGCCAGCGAACAGCCGCTCGTCTTCGTCGACCTCGAAACCACTGGTGGATCGCCCGCCGAACATCGCATTACCGAAATCGGGGTAGTCGAAATCGGTCCGGGCCACATGTCCACATGGACGACGCTGGTCAATCCCGGGCAGCCGATCCCGCCGTTCATCCAACAGCTGACCGGTATTTCGGACGACATGGTGCGCGACGCGCCGTCGTTTGCGTCGCTCGCGCCGGCGCTGTTCGAGCGTTTGGACGGCAAGCTGTTCGTCGCGCACAACGCGAGCTTCGACCGTGGTTTTCTGCGCGCAGAATTCGAGCGCGCCGGCCTCGCATTCAACCCCGACGTGCTATGCACGGTGAAGCTGTCGCGCGCGCTGTTTCCGCGCGAGTCGCGGCATGGCCTCGATGCGCTGATCGAGCGGTATGGGCTGGTCCCCGCCGCGCGCCACCGCGCGCTCGCGGATGCGGACCTGATTTGGCAGTTCTGGCGGCAATTACACACGCTCGTGCCGCTCGAGCGCTTGCGCGACCAGATCGCACGTACGACGCGCCACTTCCGTCTGGGCGGCGACTTGACCGAAGCATGGCTCGATACCGCGCCGGCCGGATGCGGCGCCTATGCGCTGTTCGGCGAGGGCGACGAAGCGCTGTACGTCGGCCGCAGCGTGCGTGTCCGGCAGCGCTTGCGTGCGCTGCTGACCGGCGAGCGGCGCTCGTCGAAGGAAATGCGGATCGCGCAGCAGGTGCGGCGCGTCGAGTGGCGGGAGACCGGCAACGAGCTGGGCGCGATGCTTGCCGAAGCGCAGTGGATCGCGCGCCTGCGCCCGGCATACAACCGGCGACCCACGGCTGCGGCCGTACGTGCCGGTGATGCGCCCTGGCCGTTCGACGGCGCGGTCGCGTTCGAGGCGCACGGCGAGCGCAGCCTGTTTCATGTGATCGATGCGTGGCGCTACCTCGGCGTGGCCGAGTCGCTCGACGCCGCCGCGCGGCTCGCGGCGGACGGCACGGACGGCGCGTTCGAGCCCCATACGCAGCGTCTGTTGCAGACCTATCTCGCGCGCGGCCTCCAATTGATCCCGCTGGCGGCGTTCGCGGCAGCCGACTGAGAATCGCGCGCGGCTGCCTGCGATCGTGGCGGCCGGTCAGCCGATCGCGCTGGCGCCGCCCGCCGAGCAAACATGGGACAGCGCGGTGCCGAGCGCCTGCGTACGCGTCGAATCGTAGCGGGTAAGCGTCTTCCAGTTCGCGATGCTGCGCGCGAGCCGCGCCTGGCAATCCGGTGCGTCGCGTACCGGCGCGGCTTGCGCGAGCGCGGCCAGCATCTTCTGCGTGAGCTGGTCGAGCGCCGGGCGCGTGCTGGTCGCGAGGTCGGGTGGCGTTCCTTCCGGAGGCCGCGTCGCGCGCCAGTTGGCGAACAGCGCGTTTTGCACGTCCTTGCTGGCGGCGATCTGGTCCTCGAAGAAGGTGCGGGCGACCGCCGCGTCGACGCCGGCTTGGACCGCGCGCTTTTCCACCGACGCGAGCAGCGCGGCTTCGCGCGGCTTGTCTTCGATCGCCTGGTGGTTGGCCCATTTCCAGCGCGCGACCGGCTCGGCAAGCGCGAGCCGCTGCGACGCAAGGGCGACGAGATTGGTGAGCGCGGTGTCGTCGCCGTCTGCGCGCGCTGCGGGCGGCGCCGAAAGGAATGCGACACCCAGCGTGGCGACAGCGAGGCTGGCACGAATGGCTTGTTTCATCGGGACGTTCGGAAGTGGCCGCAGGGGCCGTGGCGGGAAAACCAGAAGGATAGACGAAGACGGCCGCGCGGCGGAGCGACGCGACAGCGGATATTCAGCGGACGCGCCGAACCGGCACCGTCAGGCCGTTGCAGCCCGGGTGCAAAGCGATCTGCGCACGAAACGCAGCGAGAAACCGCACGATCTCGATCGACACGCGACGGTTACGGAACGGAACGCGCGATCACTTCGGCGCGTAGAGCTTGTGCTGCTCGTCGAAGAATGCCCGGACGTGCTCGGGCAACTCGGCGAGGAACTCGACGCCGACGGGCTCCGGATCCGGGCTCATCACTTGCTCGGGCGGCGGCATGCGGGTTGGTCTTTCATCCATGATCGTTTCTCCAGCGGGTTCAATAATTATCAACCTCGCGCTCGGATTTATGCCAGAGGCGAATCGTTAGTTTTTGTCTCTGTTGTATTAACGGCACATGCGTTGGCGCGCGCTGTCCGATGCCGACTATTGCGCCGCGCAGGATCGGCAACGATCGGTCCGCTTGTTATACTTCGCGCGCACTTTTTCCTCGACCGCGATGACACGAAAGACGCGATGGATCGGCCTCGTCTGGCTGGCGCTGGTACTGAACGTACTGTCGCCAGTCATCGGCTATGCGCGCGTCGCGGCGAGCGGTTCCGGCGCGCTTCCGCTCGAGCTGTGCAGTGCGGCCGGCGCCCACCGCGTCGTGTTCGCACCGTCCGCCGACGAGCAGGGCGCGGCGTCGTTCGACCATGCCGCCGTACCGCACTGCGTGTACTGCCCGGGCTTCGCGTCGAACGTCGCGCTCGCCACCAGCGTGCCTGTCTTGCCCGGCTTCGTGCGCGCGTTCGCCTACCGGGCCGTCGCACCTGTCGTGCCCGATCGTCCCGGGCAGCCTATCCGACTCGCGCAGCCGCGCGGCCCGCCTGAAAACGTCCCGATCTGATTGATATCGTCCGCGCGCCTCGACGGCGCGCGTGCCGCCCGCGGGCGCGTTCCGCGCGCCACGCCTCACGCGCGCGCTGCGTGCGCTCGCGTGCTGCGGCATTCGGTCACGTTTTCAGGAATTGATCCATGTCGTTCACCTTCGCCGCGCGCCCGCCGCGCGGACGGCTCGCGCTCGCGTGCGCGACCGCTTTCGTATGGCCGCTCGCGCAAGCGGCCCCGATCGACGGCGCGTCCGCCGATCCGACCTCCGGCGCGACGCGCGTGTCCGCCGACGGCGCGCCGTCCGCTGCCGTGCCCACGCCCGCACCCACGCCGACCGGCGACACGCTCAGCGCCGTCAGCATCACCGCCCAGCGCCAAAGCGTCGATCCCGACACGCCGGCCGTCGTCGAGTCGATCACGCGCGAGCAGATCGACTCGCACACCAACACCAGCACCGAGGACGCGCTGAAGTACGCGCCCAACCTGATGGTGCGCAAGCGCTACATCGGCGACCGCAACAGCGTGTTCGCCGGGCGCGACTTCAACGAGCTGCAGAGTGCGCGCGGGCTCGTCTATGCCGACGGCCTGCTGCTGTCGAACCTGCTCGGCTCGAGCTATGCGTACCCGCCGCGCTGGTCGCTGATCGCCCCCGACGACATCGCGCGCGTCGACGTGCTGTACGGCCCGTTTTCCGCGCTCTATCCGGGCAACGCGATCGGCTCGACCGTGCTGCTGACGACGCGCAAGCCCGACCGGCTCGAGGCGTCGGTGTCGACGCAGTTCTTCACGCAGCGCTATCGCGACGGCTACGGGTTCGCGGACAGCTTCGGCGGCAACCATCAGACGGCGAGAATCGCGAACCGCATCGGCAGGTTCTGGTTTTCGCTGTCGCTCGACCGGCTGGAGAACGATGGCCAGCCGATGCAGTATGCGAGTCCCAATGCCGCGTACAACCCGCGACTCGGCGCGGCGGTGCCCGTGACCGGCGCGGCCACCGACATCGGGCCCAACGGCAAGCCGCGCACGATCGTCGGCGCGCAGAACATCGAGCGGACCGAGCAGCTCAACGGCACGGTGCGGATGGGCTATGCGTTCACCGACCACGTCGATGCGACCCTCACGCTCGGTCACTGGGAAAACCACTACCGGCAGCACGGCGCCACCTTCCTGCGCGACGCGGCCGGCAATCCGGTGTACGGCGGCAACGTGTCGATCGGCGGCCGCAACATGACCGTCGCGCCAAGCGCATTCGCGCCGCAGCGCGGCGACCAGGAGAACTGGCTGTACGCGCTCGGGCTGAACGGCCGGCTCGATTCCGGCTGGAGGCTGTCGGGCGTGGTGTCGGCCTACGACGTGTCGCGCGACGTGCTGCGCGCCGCGTCGACCGCGCAGGGCGGTGCGGGGACGCTGTTCGACGGCAACGGCACGGGCTGGCGCACGCTCGACCTGAAGGCCGAGGCGCCGGACGTGCATGGTCATACGCTCACGTTCGGCTATCACTACGACAACTATTTCCTGCGCAACGTCACGTACAACACGGCCGACTGGCTGGCCGGGCCGAGCGCGTCGGTCGCGAGCGTCTACCGCGGCGATACGCGCACGCAGGCGCTGTTCGCGCAGGACGCGTGGCGGTTCGCGCCCGGCTGGCTCGCGACGCTCGGCCTGCGCTACGAGCGCTGGGACGCCTACGGCGGCGCGCTCGGCAACGGGAGCGCCACGCTCGGCTACGCCGACCGCGGCGCGAATGCGCTGTCGCCGAAGGTCGCGCTGCAATGGGACGCGACCGACGTGTGGCGCTTCCGGCTGTCGTTCGCGACGGGCACGCGTTTTCCGACGGTCGGCGAGCTGTTCCAGGGGACGATCTCGAACAACGCGATCGTCAACAACAACCCGGGCCTGCGGCCGGAAAAGGCGATCGACTGGGATTTCACGGCCGAGCGCGACGTCGGCGTCGGCGTGGTGCGGGCGAGCGTGTTCCAGAGCGACCTGCGCGATTCGATCTACAGCCAGACGACGGTGTCGGGCGCAACGACGGTCACCAATATCTCGAACGTCGACCGCGTGCGCGTGCGCGGCGTCGAGCTCGCATTCAGCGGCCGCAACGTCGGGCTGCGCGGGCTCGACATCGACGCGAACGTCTCCGCCAGCAACGCGCAGATCCTGGCCGATGCCGTCAATCCGGCGTACGTGGGGTCGCGCTTTCCGCGCATCCCGCGCGTGCGCGCGAACCTGCTCGCGTCGTACCGCTTCGACGAACACTGGCTGGGAAGCGTCGGCGTGCGCTACTCGGGCCGCCAGTTCAACACGCTCGACAACAGCGACGTGAATCCCGACGTGTACGGCGGCACCAGCAACTTCACGATCGTCGATCTGAAGGCCCGTTACAGCTTCGACCGTCACTGGAGCGCCTCGGTCGGCATCGACAACGTGACCGACCGCCGCTACTACGTGTTCCATCCGTACCCGGGCCGTACCTTCTTTGGAGAATTGAAATGGTCGCTGTGAAATCGTTCGCGGCAGCTTGCGCGTTGTGGCTCGCAACGCTGTCGTGCGCCGCCGCGCACGATCTGCGGGATACGCACGCCGCACCGCAGGCGGCCGATCCGCATGCCGCGCACATGAGCATGCAGCCGGCGCCGGCGCAGCAGAAGCCGCCGCTCGCCACCGGCGCGGCGTTCGATGCGCGGCACCGGCTGTGGGTCGCATGGGTAGAAGGCGCGCACGTCGTCGTCGCGCACTCGGACGACGCGGGCCGCACGCTGTCCGCGCCGGTCACCGTCAACGCGATGCCCGAGCCGATCTACACCAGCGCGGAAAATCGGCCGAAGCTCGCGACGAGCCCGGACGGCCGCGCGGTGTACGTGTCGTGGTCGATGCCGCTCGATGCGCCCTACACGGGGATGGTGCGCTTCTCGCGTTCGCTCGACGGCGGCGCGACGTGGAGCGTGCCGATCACCGTGCATCGCGACCGTCAGGCGATCACGCACCGCTTCGACATGATGGCCGTCGACCCGGCCGGCAACATCGCGATCGCGTGGATCGACAAGCGCGATCTCGTCGCGGCGAAGGCGGCGGGGCAGTCGTACGACGGCGCGGCCGTCTACTACGCGGTGTCGCGGGACGGCGGCGCGTCGTTCGAAGCGGAGCGCAAGGTGACCGACCACACGTGCGAATGCTGCCGGATCGCGATGGCCGTCGATCCGGCCGGCCGCATCGAGGCCGTATGGCGCAACGTGTTTCCCGGGCAGATTCGCGATCACGTGCTCGCGGTGCTGCCGATCGCGGCATCGGAGCCGGTCGTGCCGTTGCGCGCGACCTTCTCGAACTGGCGGGTCGACGCGTGCCCCGAGCACGGGCCCGCGCTCGCGATCACGCCGGACGGCACGCGCCACATCGCGTGGTTCGGCGTGGTCGACGGCCGCGCCGACGTGTTCTATTCGCGCATCGACGCAGACGGGCGGCCGCGCGGCGCGCCGTGGGCGTTCGGCGCGAATCCGGCGGCGCCGGACGAACAGGCGTCGCATGCGGCGCTCGTCGCGCGCGGCGACATCGTGTGGCTCGCGTGGAAGGCGTTCGACGGCGACACGATGCACATCAGGCTGCGCCGCTCGGACGATCGCGGCGAGCACTGGTCGGCGCCGCGCGACATCGCGTCGACGTCCGGCGCGAGCGACAACCCGCAGCTGCTCGACGATGCGGGCCGCATCTACGTGTCGTGGCGCACGCGTAACGACGGCTATCGGCTGATTCCGGTGGAGGGCGCGCAATGAAGCGAGGGTGGATCGTGGCGCTCGGCGCGCTGCTCGCGAGCGTGCCGGCATGGGCCGGCGAGCTGCAGCCGCTGCGTGCGGCCGAGGTCGCGACGCTGTACGCGAGCGCGCATGAGCGGCCGCTCGCCGTCGAGATCTGGTCGCTGGACTGCGGCTATTGTCGCGAGAATGCCGCGCATCTGGTGGCGTGGCAGCGCCGGCATCCGGACGTGCGGCTCGCGATGGTCGCGCTCGACGCTTACGATGACAGCGCTGCCGCGCTCGCCCACGCGCTCGCGCAAATGAACTTGCCGCCGCAAGTGGCGCAATACGCGAACGCGGAGCCGATGCCCGAGCGGCTGCGCGCGGCGCTCGATGCGGGATGGCGAGGAGAAATGCCGCGTACCGTGTGGATCGGCCGCGACGGTGTGCGCGACGCGCGCAGCGGCTTGCTGACGTCCGACGTGCTGGACGGCTGGCTGCGGCACGGCAACGGCCGCTGACGAGGACGGCGGCGCGCGAAGGGCTGCGCGCCGCGTCTCGGTGGGCCAGAAACGAAAACGCGCCCGAAGGCGCGCGAGAAGATCGTCAGGCCGCGCGCCTGAATAGCCGGATCACGAACAGCAGGATCACGGCGCCGATCACCGCGACGATCACCGAGCCGATGAAGCCGCTGCCGATGCTGATGCCGAGCAGCCCGGCAAGCCAGCCGCCGATCACCGCGCCGACGATGCCGACGATGATGTCGACGATCAGCCCGAACCCGCCGCCCTTGACCAGCAGGCCGGCGAGCCAGCCGGCGATCGCGCCGATGATGAGCCACATAATCAAGCCATGAGTCATGGTGATCCTCTCCTTGTGTTTGAGTCGAAATGACCGGACGCCGGCTGTTCTGCCGCATGCTGCTTGAAGGCGACAGTGCGACCCGCCGCGCCGCCTTCGCAATGTAACGCGATAGACGGGTCGGAATCGTTAAGTAATGTTATGCACGCTTAAACGCTTTTTCCAGCAGATTCGCCGGCTCACCGGGCGTGGTGCGTGGGAGAGGAGAGCGGTGTCGGGAGCGATGCTGGCTGAGCGGCGGCTGCCGCAACGTGGCGCACGGCAAGGTGTCGCAGCGGCAATCACGCGGCTGCGTAGCGCAGGCTGAATGAGAGGGAGAACGGGCGCACGCGGTGTTGCACGAACGTGGGTCGGAAAAAAGAAAAGGCCTGACGAGCATTACTCGTCAGGCCTTTATGTCTTGGTGCCGGAGATAGGAGTCGAACCTACGACCTTCGCATTACGAATGCGCTGCTCTACCAACTGAGCTACACCGGCAGCAGAGAAATGAAATTATATGGTCAAGTCCGAGATCTTGGCAATAGGTTTTGCGAAATTTTTTCAGCTTGCTGCTGCTTCTACTTCGCGAAACCGTCGATCCGGCGGGCTTGCCGCTTTCACTTCACTACGATGCGGCTTGTGAGGGCCGCATCGCGAAGGCGCGATTCTACTGAGGTCGCGCGCCTTCGTCCAGTGCTTCGATGCAAATTTATTTGCCTTCGTTGTGATAGGCGGTCACGCGCTCGACTTCGTTCTTCGAGCCGAGGAACACCGGCACGCGCTGGTGCAGGCCGGTCGGCTGCACTTCCATGATGCGCTGCGTGCCCGTGGTCGCCGCGCCGCCTGCCTGCTCGACGATGAACGACATCGGGTTCGCTTCGTACATCAGGCGCAGCTTGCCCGGACGATCGGGCGTGCGCTTGTCGGCCGGATACATGAAGATGCCGCCACGGTTCAGGATGCGGTGCACGTCGGCCACCATCGACGCGATCCAGCGCATGTTGAAGTTGTCGCCGCGCGGGCCTTCCTTGCCGGCGTTCAGTTCGGAGACGTAGCGCTGCACCGGCTCGTACCAGTGGCGCGCGTTCGATGCGTTGATCGCGTACTCGCGCGTGTCGGCCGGGATCTGCATGTTGCTTTGCGTGAGCACCCACGATCCGACTTCGCGGTCGAGCGTGAAGCAGTTCACGCCGTTGCCGGTCGTCAGCACGAACACCGACTGCGGGCCGTACACCGCGTAGCCGGCCGCGACCTGTTCGGTGCCCGGTTGCAGGAACGATTCCTCGGTGGCCTGCTTGCCGTGCGGGCAGCGCAGCACCGAGAAGATCGTGCCGATCGACACGTTCACGTCGATGTTCGACGAGCCGTCGAGCGGATCGAACACGAGCAGGTATTCGCCGCGCGGGTAGTTCGCGGGGATCGGGAAGAACGTTTCCATTTCCTCCGACGCCATCGCGGCGAGGTTGCCGCCCCATTCGTTCGCGTCGAGCAGGATCTCGTTCGACAGGATGTCGAGCTTCTTCTGCACTTCGCCCTGGACGTTCTCGCTGCCGGCGGTGCCGAGTGCGTCGCCGAGCGCGCCCTTCGACACGTTGTAGCTGATCGCCTTGCACGCGCGGGCGACGACTTCGATCAGCAGCCGCAGGTCGGCGGGCAGGTTGTTGGTCTCACGCTGCTGCTCGATCAGGAACTTGGACAGCGTGGTGCGGCGGGCAATGGACATGACAGACTCCGAAAGGCCAAAGAATCCTTGAATTGCCGCAATTTTACCCGGCACGCCCGTCGCGCCGCCGCCTTTTTTCGTCCGGTTACATGGACGCGACGCGCCCGTGCGGCGGCCCCGCCCGAGCCTGGCCGGTGTGGAGCCGACAAAAAAAAGCCGGCGCCGCAACGAGGCGGCGCCGGCTTGGTCGCAGCGGCAGGCGATGCGTCGCGCGCGTTATGCGAGCGCCTTCTCGACGATCTCGCGCACGTCGCGCGATTTCGCGCCGGCCGCGACCTGCTCCAACGCTTCGCGCATCCGGTCGCGCAGCGTCGGCGTGAAGCGGCGCCACAGTTCGAGCGAGCGGGCGAGGCGCGCGGCGACCTGCGGATTGATCGCGTCGAGCGCGAGCACCTGCTCGGCCCAGAACGCGTAACCCGAGCCGTCCGCCGCGTGGAACTGCGCCGGGTTCGCCGCGCAGAAGCTGAAGATCAGCGAGCGTGCGCGGTTCGGATTCTTCAGATTGAACGCGGGATGCGCCATCAGGTTGCGGACCTGCGCGAGCGTCGGCCGCGCCGGCGTGCCGCGCTGCGCGGCCTGCATCGCGAACCACTTGTCGATCACGAGCGCCTCGTTCTCGAAGCGGCGGTAGAAGTCGCCGAGCGCGCGCTCGGCCGCGTCCGTCGCACCGGCCGCAGCGCCCGCCAGCAGCGCGCCGAGCGCGGCGGCGCGATCGGTCATGTTGTTCGCCGCGTCGTACTGCGCGGTGGCGATGCGCACGGCTTCGGCCGGATCCTCGAGTTCGGCGAGATACGCGAGCGCGAGGTTCTTCAGCGCGCGGCGGCCGGCCGCGTCGGGCGTCGGTTCGTACGCGCCGGGCGTCTGATGCTGCTCGTATGCGGCCAGCCACTCGGCGCGCAGCGCGGTCGCGAGCTGGCGGCGCACGAACTGGCGCGCGCGGTGCACGGCGGCCGGGTCGGCTTCGGCCATCTGGTCGGCCAGATAGGTTTCCGACGGCAGCGTCAGCGCGAGCTCGCGGAACGCGGGCGACAGGCTGTCGTCGGTCAGCACGCGGCGGAACGCGGCGATGAAGTTCTCGCCGAGCGCGAGCGGCTCGTTCGCCGCGGCGCGCGCGGCGAGCGTGAGCAGCGCGCGCGTCGCGAGACGCTGGCCGGCTTCCCAGCGGTTGAACGGATCGCTGTCGTGCGCGAGCAGGAACGCGAGATCGTCGTCGCTGTAGTCGTACTCGACGATGACCGGCGCCGAGAAGTTGCGCAGCAGCGACGGCAGCGGCTCTTCCGCCACGTCGACGAACGTGAAGGTCTGCTCGGCGGCCGTGAATTCGAGCACGCGCGTCGTGCCCGACGCAGCGGCTTCGCCGTCGAGGCGCAACGGCAGATCGCGGCCGTCGCGGCCGATCAGGCCGAGCGCGAACGGAATTAGCAGCGGCCCTTGCTGGGTCGCGCGCGCGGCCGGCGACGCGTCGCCGTAGCCCTGCGCGAGCGTGATCGTATAGCGTCGCGCGGCCGCGTCGTAGGCGGTGCGGACCGACACGCGCGGCGTGCCGGCCTGGCTGTACCAGCGCTCGAATTGCGCGAGGTCGCGCCCGTTCGCGTCGGCCATCGCATGCCGGAAGTCGTCGCAGGTGACCGCGTGACCGTCGTGGCGCTTGAAGTACAGGTCCATCCCCTTGCGGAAGCCGTCGCGGCCGAACAGCGTCTGGTACATCCGCACGACTTCCGAGCCTTTCTCGTAGACGGTCATCGTGTAGAAGTTGTTGATCTCGACATAGCTTTCCGGGCGTACCGGATGCGCCATCGGGCCGGCGTCCTCGGCGAACTGCAGCTGGCGCAGCACGCGGACGTCCTCGATGCGCTTGACCGCGCGGGCCGCCGATTCGACGTCGTCGCCCGCGGCCATGTCGGCCGAGAACTCCTGGTCGCGGAACACGGTCAGGCCTTCCTTCAGGCTCAGCTGGAACCAGTCGCGGCAGGTCACGCGATTGCCGGTCCAGTTGTGGAAGTACTCGTGGCCGACCACCGATTCGATGTTCGCGAAGTCGGTGTCGGTCGCGGTCTCGGGGTTCGCCAGCACGTACTTCGTGTTGAAGATGTTGAGCCCCTTGTTCTCCATCGCGCCCATGTTGAAGTCGCCGACCGCGACGATCATGAAGCGGTCCAGATCGAGCTCGAGGCCGAAGCGCCGCTCGTCCCAGCGGATCGAATGGATCAGCGAATCCATCGCATGGCGCGTCTTGTCGAGATCGGCCGGTTCGACCCACACCTGCAGCAGTTTTTCCTTGCCCGAGCCGGTCGTGATCTTCTCCTCGATCGCGACGAGCTTGCCCGCGACGAGCGCGAACAGATAGCTCGGCTTGCGGAACGGGTCTTCCCATTTCGCGAAGTGGCGGCCGTCCGGCAGCTCGCCCGAGTCGACGAGGTTGCCGTTCGACAGCAGCACCGGGTACGCGGCCTTGTCGGCGCGCAGCGTGACGACGTACGACGCCATCACGTCCGGCCGGTCGACGAAGTAGGTGATGCGGCGAAAGCCTTCGGCTTCGCACTGCGTGAAGAAGTTGCCGCTCGAGACGTACAGGCCCGACAGCGTGGTGTTCTGGTCCGGCGCACATGCGCTGTCGAGCGTGAGCTCGAACGCGTCGGGCACGTTTTCGACCGTCAGCCCGTGTTCGTGCGCGCGCACCGCGCCGTACGGCGCGCCGTCGAGCCGTGCGCCGAGGAAGTCGAGCGCTTCGCCCATCAGCTCGAGATGCGGTGCGGGCGCGGCGTCCGGGTTGCGGCGCACGCGCATCGTATTCCTGACGACCGTGCGAGCCGGTGCGAGATCGAATTCGAGTGCGACGGAGTCGATGAGGAAGGCCGGCGGCGTGTAGTCGGCGCGGCGGATCACGGTGGAGGAAGCGTTGTCGGACATGGTCGTCGAGGTGGGTGGAATGGGGATCGGGCCCGCGGCGCGGGCCGGGCGAGTCGGGTCATTGTACAAAGGCTTGCGCCCGCGTGCCGCGCGAACTTTTTGCCGGCTCGGGGAGTCCGCGTATCATCGGCATCCCGTGCGCTTCGCGCGGTGCGACGTGCGGGTGACGGATCGACGAGGATCGACATGAAACGCGAATGGATACGACGCGGTGCGGGCTGGGCGGCTGCGCTGGCCGTGGCGCTGCTGACCGGCTGCACCAGCTACGTGACGACGCAGGTCACGGCCTTCTCCGACTGGAGCGGCAGCGACGCGACACGCACCTATGCGTTCACGCGCACCGACGCGCAGAAGCAGAGCATCGAGCAGTCGACGTACGAGCCGATCGTCGCGAACGAACTGTCCGCCTATGCGTTCCGGCAGGTGCCGGCCGCGCAGGCGCGCTACCTGGTGGGGCTCAGCTATGGCGTCGGCAGCGATCTGGTGACGGTGCCGCAACCCGTCTATTACGACCCGTGGTTCATCGGTCCCGGGCCGTACTGGCGCGGCGGGCCCTGGGGGCCATGGGGCCCGTGGGGACCGATGCCGGCCGGCTACGTCGCGCAGACCTATCAGGTCTACGACTACACGCTCGGCATCCGCATCACCGAGCGTGCGACCGGCAAGGAAGTCTATAACGTGACCGCGCGCACCACCGGCGACAACGGTGCGCTGCTGTACGCGATGCCGTTCCTCGCGCGCAGCGCGCTCGCCGATTTCCCGCTGTCGAACGGCGCGATCCGCACGGTGCGGCTACCGGTCGACAAGCATGGCGGGCCGGCCGCTCCGGCTGCCAACGAGCGCGCGGTGCCGGCGGTGCCGGCCTCGGCTGCGGCGGTCGCGAAGTAAAAAAGTAACGCGCGCGCCGCGCGGCCCACACGAGCGCGGCCGAGGCGCCGCGCCGCGGCCGGCTTGCTTCAGGAGCCGACGCCCAGCAACGCCAGCGCGCCGAGCACGACGAACAGCACGGCCGCGATGCCGTGTACCAGCTTGGTCGGCAGCCGGTGCGCGAAGCGGTCGCCCAGCAGGATCGCCGGCACGTTGGCGAGCATCATCCCGAACGTCGTGCCGGCCACCACGCCGATGTAATCGTGGAAGCGCGCGGCGAGTGCGACGGTCGCGATCTGCGTCTTGTCGCCCATCTCCGCGAGAAAGAATGCAACGAGCGTCGCGCCGAACACGCCGAGCCGCGAGCGCGTCGCGCTCGCTTCGTCCTCGTCGAGCTTGTCCGGTACGAGAATCCACAAGCCCATCGCGATGAACGAGAACGCGAGCGCCCAGCGCATGATCGACGGCGTGACGAGCGCGCCGAGCCATTCGCCGAGCGCGCCGGCGAGGCCGTGGTTCACGAGCGTCGCGGCCAGCACGCCGAGAATGATCGGCACGGGCTTGCGATAGCGCGCGGCCAGGACGAGCGACAGCAGTTGGGTCTTGTCGCCGATTTCAGCGAGAGCGACGGCGCCGGTGGAGATCAGGAAGGCTTGAGACACGTATGGGGTTCCACGGGCCGAGGTTGTGCGTGCGAGCGACGATTCGCCGCGCGCCGGGCCCTGATGCGGCGCGCAGTGAACCATCGGTCTCGCCAGGCCACGGTGGCTGCGTCCGCCATGGCCGAACGGCCAAGTCTGTTGACGGACGCCTCCGTCACGATGCGCGCCGGTGGCGCGGGACATCGAGCGGAGCGGCTACTCCCCAATGAGCGGCGAATTCTAGCACGGCAACGCGCGCGTGCGGCGCGCCTGCGGCTGCGCCGGCTGCCGCGTGGGCCGCGTCGGTGCCGGCAGCCTATGTGTCAGGCGGCGGCCCGGCGTGCGGCGCCGCGCTCGTGCACGAGCCGGCCGGCCGCGTAGGTGCGGTACACCGCGCGATCGTCGCCGAGCAGCGCGAACGCGAACAGCAGCTCCTCGAGCGACTCGGCGCGCTGCGTGCGGCGCGCGAGCAGCGGCGTGGCCTGTGGGTCGAGCATGATGAAATCGGCTTCGCTGCGCGGCGCGAGCGTGCCGACCGTGTCGGCGAGATCGAGCGCCTGCGCGGCGCCGGCCGTCGCGAGCCAGAACATGCGCGTCGCGGTCAAGTGATGGCCGGACAGACGCGCGACCTTGTGCGCCTCGTTCATCGTCTGCAGCATCGAGAACGACGTGCCGCCGCCGACGTCGGTGGCGAGCGTGACGGGCACGTCGAATTCGCAGGCCTTGTCGAAATCGAACAGCCCGCTGCCGAGGAAGAAGTTCGACGTGGGGCAGTGCGCGACCACCGTGCGCGTGTCGGCCATCCGCCGGCGGTCCTCGTCGTCGAGGTGGATGCAGTGGCCGTACACCGCGCGCGGGCGCAGCAAGCCGTAATGGTCGTAGATGTCCAGATAGCTGCGATGGCCGGGGAACAGCTCGGCCGCCCATTTCACTTCATCGACGTTCTCGGCGACGTGGCTTTGCACGAACACGTCCGGATGGCGGCGCGCGAGCTCGCCGCAGGCTTCGAGCTGCGCTTCGGTCGAGGTCGGCGCGAAGCGCGGCGTGAGCGCATACATTTGCCGCCCGTTGCCGTGCCAGCGGCCGATCAGCTCGGCGCTGTCGTCGTAGCCCGACTGCGCGGTGTCGCGCAGGAACTCGGGGCAGTTGCGATCCATCAGCACCTTGCCGGCGATCATCCGCAAGTCGCACGCGTCGCTCGCCGCGAACAGCGCGTCGGCCGACTGCTTGTGCACCGTGCAGTAGACGAGCGCGCTCGTCGTGCCGCACGCGAGCAGCTCGTCGAGGAAGAACTCGGCGACCTCGCGCGCATGGTCCGGATCGGCGAAGCGGCGCTCGGTCGGGAACGTGTACGTGTCGAGCCACGGCAGCAGGCCGGGCGCCGGCGACGCGATCATGTCCGTCTGCGGGTAGTGGATGTGCGTGTCGATGAAGCCGGGCACGATCAGCTTGTCGCGCAGGTCATGGACGATCGCGTCGCGCGCGAGCGTCGGCGCGAGTTGCGCATGTGCGCCATGCGCGACGACCTTGCCGTCGTCGACGATCAGTAGGCCGTCGGTCTCGTAACGGGCGGCCTGGCTCGACTGCGCCGGGTCGCCGTTGAAGGTCAGCAGCTGGGAACGGAAAGCGGTTTGCGTCATCACGAATGGTCCTGCATCAAGGTAAGGCGAACAGAAGAAAACGGTCGGTGCGGCCGACGGCATCGGTCGGCCGCGCCTGCATGCGCATGCGTGTCGCGACGACGAGCATGCACGCGGGCCGCGATGACGCGTACGCGCGGGAAGGGCGCGGCCGATAGCGCCGGGCTGCCCGCAGCCGGCGGCGTGCCCGCTGTTGCTCGCGCTGCCGCAGCCGGCCGCCCGACGCACCGCGCCGGCGACCTTCGGTGCGCATCGGCGCGCAGGGCCGTTTCCGTCCGGCCGACGCATGCGGCGAGGTCCGGGCTCATGCTCGCCGGGCGCGTCGCGTGCGCTTCTTGCGCTCCGTGCGACGCGTTCGCCCGACTGAGCGCCGAGCCGTGCATCGCGAAGCGGATGTCGTTGCGGCGTTTCATCTGTCTAGCGAACCTCGATGCGGGCCGTCATCCGGCGTGCCAGTACGCGTCGAGCCGCGCGATCAGCGCGTCGCGCTGCGCGGCGTCGACGAACGACGCTTCGAAGCCGTTGCGGATCACCGCGTAGACTTCGGCGTCCGTCAATTGCAGGCCGTCGACCGTCGCGAAGTAGTTGTCGTTGACGTAACCGCCGAAGTAGGCCGGATCGTCGGAATTGATGGTCACCGCGACGCCGCGATCGAGCAGCGCCTTCAGCGTGTGCTTGGCCATGTCGTCGAACACGCACAGCTTCAGGTTCGACAGCGGGCACACGGTCAGCGCGACGCGCGTGCGCGCGAGCCGTTCGACGAGCGCCGCATCTTCGATGCTGCGCACGCCGTGGTCGATGCGGTCGACCTTGAGCACGTCGAGCGCTTCGTAGATGTAAGCGGGCGGGCCTTCCTCGCCCGCATGCGCGACGAGCTTGAGGCCCAGCGCGCGCGCCTTGTCGAACACGCGCGCGAACTTCGTCGGCGGATGGCCGAGTTCGGACGAGTCGAGGCCGACGCCGATCAGCCGGTGCCGATAGCGCTCGAACAGCGGCAGCGCCGCTTCGAACGTCGCGAGCGCATCGTCCTCGGACAGATGGCGCAGGAAGCACAGGATCAGCTTGCTCGACAGCCCGCGCTGCTCGGCATCGGTGAGCGCGCGGTCGATGCCTGCAACCACCGTCTCGATCGGCACGCCGCGTTCGGTATGCGTCTGCGGATCGAAGAACAGCTCGGTGTGCACGACGTTGTCGGCGCGCGCGCGTTCGCAGTACGCGGCCGTCATGTCGTAGAAGTCCTGCTCGGTGAGCAGCACGCTCGCGCCCGCATAGTAGATGTCGAGGAACGACTGAAGGTCGGTGAACGCGTACGCGGCCCGCAGCGCGTCGATCGACTCGTAGGCGAGCTTCACGCCGTTGCGCTGCGCGAGCGCGAAGATCAGCTCGGGCTCGAGCGAGCCTTCGATATGGATGTGCAGCTCCGCTTTCGGAGCGCGTGCGATCTTGTCCTTGAATGTCGGGGTCATGGCGTCGTTCTTGGTCGGTCAGAATGTTGGGGAAGCGTGCGCGGCCGCGTTCGCGTCGACGGCCTGCAGCAACTGCGCGGCCACCGCGATCGCGATCACTTCGGGCGCCTTGTCGACGATGCCTTCGACGCCGATCGGGCAGTGCATCCGGGCGAGCTGGGCCGGATCGATGCCGATCGCCGCGAGTCGATGATCGAACTGCGCGCGCTTGGTGCGCGAGCCGGTCATCCCGAAGTACGCATAGTCGGCGCGTCGCAGGATGCGCTCGGCCAGCACGAAATCGAGCGCGTGGTCGTGCGTCGTGACGATGAAGTACGCGTGCGGCGGCGCGGCGTCGACGGCGTCGGCCGGGCTGGCCAGCGCGTCGATCGCGAGATTGCCGATGCCGGCCAGTGTCGCGGCCGGCGGAAATGCCGCATCGGGCCCGTCGATCCAGCGCACCTGACACGGCAGCGTCGCGAGCACCTTGACGAGCGCGGCGCCGATCGGGCCGGCGCCGAACAGCACGACGGGGAACGCATGCGGCGCGATCGTTTCGGTCATCAGCGACACGCCGCCGGTTTCCCACAGCAGGCAATCGGCGCGGGCGCCGGCCGCCTCGGGCTCGCTCAGCAGCGGCGCACCTGGCGAGGGGCCGAATGATACGCTACGCACGGTCGCCGCGCCGGCCGTGACGCGCTTCGCGAGCGACATGATCCAGCCGAGATCGCCGACGTCGAGCCGCTCGAACGCGAGCACGACCGCACCGCCGCAGCACTGCCCGAGGCTCGGGCCGAGCGCGAGCCGCTCGAGCCGGCGCGCATGCGCGGTGTGCGCGCCGTCCTTCAGCAACTGCCTTGCGAGTTCGATCGCTTTCCATTCGAGGTGTCCGCCGCCGATCGTGTGGCGCGCGCCGTCGCGCGTGACGAGCATCTTGGTGCCGGCTTCGCGCGGCGCGGAGCCGTCGGTGTGCGCGACCGTCACGAGCACGACTGCTTCGCCGTGCGCGAGCAGTTGCTGCAGATCGCCGAGCCAGGCTTCCATCAGCACGCTCCGTTCGGGACGACACGGCGTGACACGCGGCGCGTGTCGACCGGCGCGGCAAGCGGTGCGGACGAGAGCGGGGCGCGCCTGTCGCACGGCCGGTGCCGGTCGACGGCGCAGCATCGAATGCGCGTGGAAACGACGCCGCACGAGGTGCGGGCGCGATGAGGGTGACGGATGCGGATGGTGTGCGTTGTCATGATGAATCCAGTCGACATTGCGGATCGGGCGCGCGTTACGCAGGGGTGTGACCGCTTGGCCTCGCGCACGTAGATCGCCATCCAGTCGGGAAGATAACACCGCGACGCGCCGGCAACATGGCGGCGCGGTGATCCGGGCTATCAGACGGCGATCATGTCGATCATAGGCCGGCTGCGCACGGGCAGGGCGCCGAGGTGCGCGGCGCGGGCGGAAACGCGCGTGCAGAGGGGTTGCGCGAGCGAGCCGGGGAATCGGCGCGGGAGGCGTTGAGGGTTCGAGCGCGCAGGTGGAGCGGCGCCGCGCCGGCTGTCTCGCGCCCGATGGACGCGGCCGGTGCGGCTCGGCCGCGTCGCTTCAGCGTGCGAGTTTGCGGCGATGGCGCCAGAGGCTCGACACGGCGGCAATCAGCATCACCGCGAACGCGATCAGCGCCCAGCCCGGCAGCAGGATGCCGAAGATCGGCGGGTAGACCGTCTCGCACAGGCCCGCGACCTTGAACATGCCGGGGAACCATTGCGCGGGCGGCAGGCTGTCGACGATCGGCTGCAGCGTGTCGAAGCCGCAGCTGAAGCCCGGATTCAGCTGGATCGACAGATGCCGGGCCGCGGTGCCGACGCCGCCGGCCGCGGCGATCGCGATCAGCAGCTCGAGCACCCAGATGCCGCGCCAGTGGCGCATCCCTGCGGCAAGGAATGCGAAGATCCCGATCGCCGCGAAGAAGTAGCGCTGGATGATGCAGAGCGGGCACGGGTCTTCGTTCTTCACGTACTGCAGATAGAGCGCGCCGGCCAGCAGCGCGATGCACACCCAGCCGAGCAGCATCAGCAGGCGGCGTTCACGGCGGAGTGCGAGCGTGTAATCGTTCATGTCGGCGGGATTCCTGTCGTTGGTCGGTCCGATAAACAATCGCGCGATTTTAGCGCGAACGATCTGGCACGAAACTGACAGATCGTTCGCGGCGGCTCGTCGCCGACGTTGGGTCCGGCACGGCGTGCGCCGTCACGACCGTTGCGCGCTCACCGGATCGTGTTCAGCACGGCCTCGACGGCCTGGCCGATCGCGAGCAGCGCATCGTCGCGATGCGGCGCGGCCGCGAGCATCAGCCCGACCGGCGCCGCGCCGCGCGGCTGGCACGGCAGCGACAGCGCGCATGCATCGAGGAAGTTGAACGCGGCGGGGTTGCGCAGGACCAGTGCGTTGGTGTGCGCGAACGCGGCGTCGTCGGCCTCGAGGTCGGCGATGCGCGGCGGCACGATCGGCACCGTCGGCGCGACGAGCGCGTCGAAGCGCGACCACACGGTGCGCGCCGCTTCGTCGAGCATCGCGGCGCGCGCGGCGAGCAGGTCGAGATAGTCGGCCGCGCTCGCCGGCTCGCCCTTCAGAATGCGCGCGAGCACGCGCGGGTCGTACCGGTCGCGGTGCTGCGCGAGCAGCGGGCGGTGCCAGGCGTATGCCTCGATCGGCGAGAAGCCGAACCGGTTGACGTCGGGCAGCGTGTCCAGCGCCGGAAAGCGCACGTCCGAGACGATCGCGCCGGCCGCTTCGAGATGCTTGAGCGACGCGTCGAGCGCCGCGGCGACGTCGGCGTCGACGCCGTCGGTCACATAGTTCGTCAGCACGCCGAGCCGCACGCCTTCGAGCGGACGCGCGGCCGGCACATGCGGCTCGAGGCCGGCCAGCACCCGGTCGACGAGCGCGCAGCAGGCCACCGTGAGCCCGATCGGGCCGAACGAGTCGAGCGTGGTCGACAGCGGTACGGCGCCGCCGGTCGGGATCCGGCTCGCGGTCGGCTTGAAGCCCGTGAGCCCGCACAGCGCGGCCGGGATGCGGATCGACCCGCCGGTGTCGGTGCCGAGCGCGACGGCCGCCATCCCGTCGGCCACGGAGGCCGCCGCGCCGGACGACGAGCCGCCGGCGATCCGCGCGTCGCCCGGGACGTCGCGGCGGTACGGCGAGCGCGGCGTGCCGAAATGCGGGTTCAGGCCGAGGCCGGAAAACGCGAATTCGCTCATGTTGGTGCGGCCCACCAGCACCGCGCCGGCCCGCCTGAGCCGCGCGACGGCGACCGCATCGGCCTGCGCGGGCGGCGCGCCGTCGAGCACGCGCGAGCCGGCGCGGGTCACCTGGCCCGCGACGTCGAACAGATCCTTCACCGACACCGGGATGCCGGCGAGCGGCGACAGCACGATGCCCGCGGCGCGCAGCCGGTCGTGCGCGTCGGCGGCCGTGCGCGCGTGGTCGGCATCGACTTCGGTGAACACGACGGCGCCCTGGCCCGACGGGTCGGCGATCCGCTCGAGCGCGATGTCGACGAGCGCGCGGCTGGTGGTCCTGCCGGCGGCGAGATCGTCGGCAAGCTGGGCGAGCGGGGGAAACGGCGTGAAGGTGGTCATGGGCAGCTCAGGGACGAAGATGTTGGACAAGCGTGGCGCGAAACGAATCGATGTGGTGCTCGACGGCCGCACGCGCGCCCGCGGCATCGCGCGCGGACAGGCGCTCGAACAGTTCGCGGTGTTCGCGCTGGACGGCCGACAGATGCTGCGGCTGCGACAGCGTGACGAACCAGAAGCGCAGCGAGCGCTCGTGCAGCGCGCGCAGGATTTCCGCGAGCACGTTGTTGCGCGCGGCGGCGGCGATCGTCTGATGGAACGCGCGGTCGAGCTCCATCATCCGCTCGACGTCGTGCGTGTCGACGCAGGCCTGTCCGTCGGCGAGCAGCGCGGCCAGACCGGCAAGATCGTCGGGCGTCGCGTGGCGGGCGGCGAGTTCGACGCAATGCGCTTCGTTGATGCGCCGCACGTCGACCACCGCGACGATTTCGTCGAGCGACAGCGGCTGCACCAGCAGCCCCTTGCGCGGCCTCACCGACAGCAGTCCCTCGAGCACCAGCCGGTGCACGGCCTGATGGACGGGCGTGCGGCCGATGCCGGTGCGGGCGACGAGTTCGGCTTCGTTCAGCGCGGCACCGGGCGGCAGGCGCATCGTGACGATGTCCCGCTGGATCAGCGCATATGCGCGCTCGGCGAGGCTGGCGGCCGGTGGCGCGGATCTGCCGCGGCCGGCATCGGGTACGGTGTTCATGCGAGAGCGGCGTTGATCGGCCGGCCGGACGCGGTCATCGCGTGGGCCGCCGACGGCGAGGACGATCGGTGGATAGTATTGTGATATATCACTGCTGTCCACCGTGCCGGGACGGTGGCGAAGGCGGGCGCTTCGCGGGTTCTGCGCGGAATGCGACGACTTGCAACAGTATCGACAGGATGTTGCTGGTTTACCGCGCGATCGTACGCTGACGCATAATGAATCCTCGTCAATCCAATACGCGCGAGCGACGTACCAGACCATCGTCATGAGCGAAACCACGCCTTCCCCGGCCGGTCTGCCCGGCACCTTTTCCGCTTCCCCCGATTCCCGCCGTTCCGAGCCGCCGCGAGCAGCCGATGTTCCCGCCGCTCCCGCTGCCCAGGCCGCTGCCGCCCACGACGTTGCCGACGACGGCGCCTCGCCCGTGACGGCTGCGTCCGAGCCGGGTGCCGCTGGCGAAGCGGCGCCGCCGAAGCCCGGCGCGGCGCCGCCCGGTTTCGGCGCGCAGCCGGATTTCGACACGCCGCGGCCGCCGCCCGCGAGCGCGCAGAACGCGCCGCCCGCGTACCTGAAACAAAGCGACACGCCGTGGTCGGTGGTCGGCCGGATCATCGCGGCGCGCGCGCGGCGGCTGTTCGACCGCGCCGGCCAGCGCATCACGCAGCGCACGCTGCGCATCGGCGTGTCTGCGCGGATCTTCCATCCCGAGCCGGGCGCCAAGGGGCTGCGCGGCAAGACGCTGCAGTATCTCGAGGAATCGATCGCGCATTGGGTGATGTCGCGCGACGTGCTGGTGTTCATGATTCCGACCGTCGGGCATCAGGGCATGCTGCACCCGAGCAACATCCGCCTGCGCGACTACGCGAAGCATCTCGACGGCCTGCTGCTGCAAGGCGGCGCCGACGTGTCGCCGCAAACCTACGCGGCGTCCGATGCGCGCCCCGAATGGCCGGGCGACCGCGTGCGCGACATGTACGAGCTCGAGCTGTTCCACGAGTTCGTCGAGTCCGGCAAGCCGGTGCTCGGCGTATGCCGCGGCTGCCAGCTGATCAACGTCGCGTTCGGCGGGTCGCTGTATCAGGACATCGCCAGCGACGTGCCGACCGCGAACGCGCACGTGAGCGAGCATTACGACCAGCATCGGCACGCGATCCGCTTTCCCGATTCGTCGACGCTCGCGAGCATGTTTCCCGGACGCAGCGAGGCGATCGTCAATTCGATCCACCATCAGGCGATCCGCGATCTCGGCCGCGACCTGAGCATCGAGGCCGTGTCGGCCGGCGACGGCATCATCGAGGGCATCCGCTATCGCCGCGCGCCGTTCGTCGTCGGCGTGCAGTGGCATCCGGAGTTTCATCGCGCGGGCGGCGCCGAGCTGCTCGACTGCACGCCGCTGCTCGACGCGTTCCTGCGCGCCGCACGCGATACCCGCCTGTAAGCCCGCGTCGGGATGGCCGGCAGCAAGCCGGCCGCGGGACGATCAATTCGAGATGCGGCCGTCCGGTTTTGCACGATAATCGCGAGTCCCGATTCGTTCGCCGGAGTCTGACGTTGGCCTCTCGAGATTTTTCCCCTGCGCGTTGCGCCACGTGGGTCGTTGCAATCGCCGCTTGCGCGTACGCCGGTGCGGCGTGGTCCGACGATGCGAGCGCGCCCGTCGCCGGCACGCGCCCGGCGGTGACGAGCCTGAGTGGCGACGCGGCGTCGGCCACGTCGCCCACGGCGGCCGATGCGACCGCGCAAGGCAACGTCGCCGAACTCACGCAATTGCTGCACGACGGGCGAATGGTCGAGATGCGCACGACCTACAACGGCAGCTATGGCGCGAGCCTGATGTTCGATCCGCGAGATGACCTACTACGTCGCGCTGTTTCAGGACAAGCAGCTGTGGCGCGTGATCAAGTCGCAGGACAAGAGCCGCGCGCAGATGGTGTACGAGAACTTCGTCCAGCAGACGGCGCAGCTCGCGGACGTTGAACTGCGCCGCACCGAACTGCAGGCGCAGAAGGCGTTCCTCGAGCGCATGATCGCGCTGCAGGCGAATCGCGCGCAGCAACTGCAGGCCGATCTGAGCATCGCGCGCAGCCAGCAGGCAGAGGTCGCGCAGCGGCAACGCTCGGCACGCGAACAGGCACAGGCGCTGCAGGTTGAGAAGCGCGCGGCGCAGTTGCAGTTGCGCGATCTGCAGAAGCAGGTACGGCAACTCGAGCGGCAGGCTGAGATGGGGTTGCCCGCGCACAAGTGACGACGTGGCGGTCCGTGGATCGACGTATCAACGAAACCCGGCGAAGCATGCTTCGCCGGGTTTTTTGTTTGCGCGCCAGTCAGCGGGTGAACAGGTCGGGCGCGTCGGTCAGGCGGCGGTGCGACAACCGGGCGGTCCAGTCGAAACCGGTGGCGGGCATCGTGGCCCGACGCGCGGGGAGTTCCGCCTGCAACGCATCGGCCAGCGCGATCAGCGTGAGCAGATCGTCGGCTGCATCGTGCGATGCGTCGGGATGGGGCAAGCGGTGCGGGTGGTCGAGCGATGCCGTCTGCGACGTGTGGCCTGTGATCGGCCATGTGGCCGCAGGTCGCGTAGTGGCCGACGCGTAGCGTGGCGCAGATAGCGTGCGCACGATGTTCGATCGATGCGGCGGCGTGTCCGCTGCCGCGACCGACGCGAGCGGCGATGGTGCGGGCGCGGTGGCCGCGGCGCGCGCGCGGCGCGCTGCTTCCGATGATGTCGGCACGGGCTGCGCTGCGGCGCGCGGATGAGCCGGGACGACGACCGAGGCATTCGGCGCGATCGGCTCGGTCGTCGCGACGCGCACGGCAGCCGCCGCTGGCGCGGCGTGGGGCTGCATGACGGCGGCGTGCTCACGTGCGGGCGCCGGCGCGAAACGCGGGAACGGTTCATGCGTGGCGATCAACGCGCCGATGATGCCGAGCGCGCCGATGCTCCAGCACGCGGCGTGTAACGCCCGCCGATCGCGCGGGCGTCCGGCAGTACGAACGATGGACCGATCGGCGGTGGGAGCGACAGACGGCGGCTCAACGGTCAGCGGTAGCCAGCGGCACGCGCGATGCGGCGCGTCGATGTCGACGCATGAGGTCGTCAGCGTGGCGACGCAGCGCATGCGGCGTCCGGCGCCGGACGCGGGACGGAACGTCCATTCACGGCCGAACGACGGCACACCGCCGAGCGGCGCGACGCGGGGGAGGGCGAGTTTGCCTTCGACGGGAACGGCGGGCGGCTGGATCATGGACGGATACGCAGTGCGAAGCGACCACCGCGCCGGACCGGGCGCGGATCGCCGCGCAAATCCTGACATTGTGGTGAGCCGATCGCGATCGGTCGATCAGACCGATCTGATTTTGGCGTGCCGACCGCCCCGTCTGGTACGACCCGTACGCAGCGACGCACGCCGCACGGCCGGCACCGCGGGCACTGCGGGCACAAGGCAATTGTCGGCTTCGCATGGCATTATTTTCAGACCACGCCGGCGACGTCCGTGCGCGCCGGGCCGGTGCGTCGCCCATCGCGGCCTTGCCACATCGCTGCATCGCCACGGCGCGAACGCCGCCCCATTCGAGTCGAGAGAAAAACATGTCCACCACCACGCCTGCCGTCGCGACGGAATCGAAGGTCCGCACCGTATTCCGCGTCGTCAGCGGCAACTTCCTCGAAATGTACGACTTCATGGTCTACGGCTATTACGCGTCGGCCATCGCCAAAACGTACTTCCCGAGCGGCAACGCGTTCGCATCGCTGATGCTGTCGCTGTCGGTGTTCGGCGCGGGCTTTCTGATGCGGCCCGTCGGCGCGATCGTGCTCGGCGCATACATCGACCATCACGGCCGCCGCAAGGGGCTGATCCTGACGCTGGGGCTGATGGCGCTCGGCACGCTGACGGTGGCCGCGGTCCCCGGCTACGCGACGATCGGCGTGCTCGCGCCGGCGCTCGTGCTGCTCGGCCGGTTGCTGCAGGGTTTTTCGGCGGGCGTCGAGCTCGGCGGCGTGTCGGTCTATCTGTCGGAGATCGCGACGAAGGGGCACAAGGGCTTCTATACGTCGTGGCAATCGGGTAGCCAGCAGGTGGCGGTCGTGTTCGCCGCGTTCGTCGGCGTGCTGCTGAACCGTATGCTGCCCGCCGACCAGATGACGGCATGGGGCTGGCGTATTCCGTTTCTGATCGGCTGCCTGATCGTGCCGTTCCTGTTCCTGATCCGGCGCTCGCTGAAGGAAACCGACGAATTCCTCGCCAAGCATCATCGTCCGACGATGGGGGAGATCATGCGCTCGATGCTCGAGAACTGGGGCGTCGTGATCGCCGGGATGGGGATGGTGATCATGACGACGGTGTCGTTCTACATGATCACCGCGTACACGCCGACCTTCGGCAAGGAAGTGCTGCACCTGTCGTCGCTCGATGCGCTCGTCGTGACCGTGTGCGTCGGCCTGTCCAATCTCGTGTGGCTGCCGTTGTCGGGCGCGCTGTCGGACCGCATCGGCCGCCGCCCGGTGCTGATCGCGTTCACGGTGCTCACGCTGCTGTCGGCCTATCCGGCCGTGCAGTGGCTCGTGGGGGAACCGTCGTTCCTGCGGCTGCTCGCGGTCGAGCTGTGGCTGTCGTTCCTGTACGGCTCGTACAACGGCGCGATGGTCGTCGCGCTCACCGAAGTGATGCCGGCCGACGTGCGTACCGCCGGCTTCTCGCTCGCATACAGCCTCGCGACGACGATCGGCGGCTTCACGCCGGCGATCTCGACGCTGCTGATCCACGAGACCGGCAACAAGGCCGCGCCGGGCCTGTGGTTGAGCGTCGCCGCGATTTGCGGGCTGATCGCGACGCTCGTGCTGTACCGCACGCCGGAGGCGCGCAACCAGTACAAGGCGGCCTGATGCCTCGCGTGTGACACGCCGAACGAACAACGGAGCGCCTCGCCGCTCCGTTTTTTCTGTGAGCCTCGGCCGTCAGGCCGCGCGTAGCGCGTCGGCGACTTTCGCCGCGACGTCGAGCCATTGCCCCGGCGCAGGCTGGCGGACGAGCCGTGCATGCGCGTACCACGGACAGTCGTCGCCGGTGAACCAGCGCCAGTCGGCCGCGAACGGCAGCATCACCCACAGCGGCTTGCCGAGCGCGCCCGCGAGATGGGCGACGGCCGTGTCGATCGTGACGACGCCGTCGAGCCGCTCGATCAACGCGGCCGTATCGCCGAAGTCGTTCAGCCGGCCGTCGAGGTGATGCACGCGCGGATGCGCGTCGACGCGCGCGCGCTCGTCGGCGTCCAGGGCGGGCTGCAGCACGATCCAGTCGATGTCGGGCAGCGCGAGCAGCGGCGCGAGCGCATCGAACGGCATCGAGCGGTTTTCCTGCGCCTGTCGGCGCCCGGACCATGCGAGCCCGAACTTGCGCCTCGACTGCCCGCCGAGCGAGCCGCGAAAGCGCCGGCGCGCGCTGTCCGGCGCGTCGAGATAGCGCGCGCCCGCGGCGATGTCGCCCGGTTGCAGGCCGAGCAGGAACGGCAAGCTCATCAGCGTGCATCCGAGGTCCGCAGCGGGCGTTTTCGTGGTGTCCTGCGCGACCAGCGTGACGCGCCAGCGCGCGGCGGCAGGGGCGAGCAGCGCGACGAGCTCGCGCTGCACTTCGAGCACGACGCGCGCGCAGCGCGCGCGGGCGAGCGGTACGAAGCGGACGAACTGCAGCGTGTCGCCGAAACCCTGCTCGGCGCGAATCAGCAGCGTACGCGACGCGATCGGCTCGCCTTGCCAGCGCGGCAGCGTGCCGAGCGGCGTTGCGCCGGGCGTGTCGTGACGCGCTTCGTAGGCGGGCAGCCCGCGCGTGAAGTCGCCGAGCGTAAGCAGCGTGACGGCGCGGTGCAGCCGTGCGAGCGTGAGGTCAGGCGCGACGCGCAGCGCCTGGTCGAACGCGCGCAGCGCCATCTCGTGCGCGCCGAGCGCGTGATGCGCGTTGCCGAGGTTCAGCCACGCGAGGCTGAACGACGGATCCAGGCCGACCGCGCGCTCGTAACAGGGCAGCGCGTCGCGGTGGCGGCCCTGCGCGCTCAGTGCGTTCGCGAGCCCGAAGAGGGCGAGCGGAAACGGCGGGTGCAGCGCGAGGGCCGCTTCGAATGCGGCGGCGGCCTCGGCATGGCGGCCGAGCGCTTCGAACGTGTTGCCGAGGTTGAAATGCGCGGCCACGAAGCGCGGCTCGGCGGCGAGCGCGGCCTGGAAGTGCGCGATCGCGTCGTTTGCGCGCCCCATCGCGTTCAGCGCCATCGCGAGATTGTTGTGCGCGCCGGCGTGTCCGGGGCGCAGCTCGAGTGCGCGATGGAATGCGGCGAGCGCGTCGTCGTGCCGGCCGAGCGCATTCAGCGCGTTGCCGAGATTGTTGTGGATCGAGGCGTCGTCGGGCGTGAGCCGCAGCGCGCGGCCGAACGCGTCGACCGCATCCTCGTGGCGCTGCAGCGCCGCATACGCATTGCCGAGGTTGTAGTGCGCGAGCGGAAATTCGGGCGCGAGCGTCAGCGCGTTGCGAAAGCGGTCGATCGCCTCGTCGAGCCGGCCGAGCGCCTTCAGCGCGTTGCCGAGGTTGAGCTGCAGCGCGGCGTCGCCCGGGCGCAACTCGACGGCGCGGCCGACGAGGTCGGCCGCTTCGGCATGCTGCCCCTGCTGATGCCGCAGCACGCCAAACAGATGGAGCGCGTCGGCATCGGCGGGATTGGTGGCGAGCGCGGCGCGATAGCCGTGCTCGGCCTCGGCGAGGCGGCCCGCGCGGTGCGCGGCATACGCTCGGTCGAATGCGGAATCCATGACGCTAGAACTGACGGAAAGCGCGTATTTTCCCACACTGCGCATGGCGGCCCCAGATCGGCCGATCGGCATATGGCCCCGTCACGCGGAGCGGCGTAGACTGGCAGGGTCGCGTGTCATCGAGGGTCTCATGGCTGACACACTGCTCGATATTCCACCCGTGCTGATCGTCGGCGCGGGTCCCACCGGCCTCGCCGCGGCGATGAGCCTCGCGCGTGCCCGCGTGCCGGTGCGCATCATCGACCGCCTCGCGGTGCCCGCCGCGCATTCCCGCGCGATCGGCATCCAGGCGCGCACGCTCGAGCTGCTCGAGCAGCATCGCGCGGTCGAACCATTCCTCGCGCTCGGCCACCGCGTGCATGCGGCCGCGCTGCATGCCGATGGCCGCGTGATCGCACGGCTCGATTTCGATCCGCTGCACACGAGCTATCCGTACCTGCTGCTGCTCGACCAGAGCGTCACCGAGCGCTTGCTCACCGAGCATCTCGCCGGCTTCGGCGTGACGGTCGAGCGCGGCGTCACGCTCGTCGCGTGCGAGGCGGACGGCACGTCGCTCGACGTGACGCTGCGCGGCGCCGACGGCCGCGAAGCGCGCTGCGCGCCGTCCTACCTGATCGCCGCCGACGGCGCCCACAGCACGGTGCGGCGTCTGCTGCGCGTGGGCTTCGCGGGGCGTGCGTTCGAGCAGACGTTCCTGCTCGCCGATTTCGCCGCGATTCCCGACTGGTCCGACGAAGAGATCCACCTGTTTACGACGCCCGACGGCATTGCCGGCCTGTTCCCGATGGGCGGCGGCCGCTACCGGCTCGTGGCCGATCGCCCGCCCGGCGGCGACCCGTCGCCCGACGCACCGGCACCGTCGCTCGACGAGTGCGACGCGATCGTGCGCGCGCGGATGGGTATATCGATCGCGCCGAGCGACCTCACGTGGTCGTCGTACTTTCATCTGCACAGCAGGATGGTCGAGCGGCTACGCCACGGCCGCGTGTTTTTCGCGGGCGATGCCGCGCACATTCACAGCCCGGCCGGTGCGCAGGGGATGAATACGGGGATGCAGGAAGCGTTCAATCTCGGCTGGAAGCTCGCGCGCGTGCTCGCCGCCGGCACGCCCGAGCGGCTGCTCGACACCTATCACGCGGAGCGCCATCCGATCGAGCGCGACGTGTTGCGGCAGACCGGTTTCATCACGCAGATGGTCGAAGCCGACCACGGCGCGGTCAAGCTGCTGCGCGATCACGTCGTGCCGCTGCTCGCGTCGTTCGGGCCGGTGCGCGACGCGGTGCGCCGCTCGTTCAGCGAGCTGGGCGTCCAGTACCGGAAAAGCCCGCTCACGCTCGAGCGCGTGCTCGACGGCGGGCCGCGGGCGGGCGAGCGTGCGCCCGATGCGCTCGTGCATGTGATCGACGGGCCGCTCGGCCGCGCGCCGGGGACCGCGCGGCTCTACGACCTGCACGATCCGGCTAGCTTCACGCTGCTGTTGCTCGAGGAGCCGCCCGGTATGGACATGGCAGATGTCGACGTCGACGCCGGCGCAGTGCGGCCGCCGTCGGCGGATGCACAGGCGCTCGCGCAGGGATTGGAGCGGATCATGCCGGGCGCCGTGCGTGCGTGGCGCATCGCCGATGCCGAAGCCGACGGCGCGGACGCGCTCGCGCAAGCGTACGGTCGCTCGCGGCCGTCGTTCTATCTGTTGCGCCCCGACGGCTACATCGCGGCGCGCGGGCGCACCGCCACCGACGCGAACGCGCTGCTGCGCCATTGCGAAAGCTGGTTCGCGGGCATGCCGCAGCCCGCGTAGCGACGCGCGTCAGACCTGCGTCAAACGCGCGTCATGGTTGCGTAACGGGCGCGTAGCACGTCCGTCACGCGTGAACGTCTGCCGGCACGAGCGACGCGCGATGCGCGGCGATCGCGTCGCGCACGATCGGCGCGGCGCGGCGTCCGGCTTCGCTCGACGGATCGTCGAGCGCGGCGAGTAGCGCGCGGCGCATCCGCGGTTCCCAGAAGCGCCGGATATGGTCGGCGATCCCGGTCAGCGCTTCGTCGCGATCGGGCATCGACTCGAAAAACGCGCCGATCTGGTTCGCCATCTCGATCAGGTGTGCGTGGTCCATGGCGTTCTCACTTGCCCGTCGTCGCAACGCCCGGCGCGCTGGCGCGGCGCTCGAGCAGCTCGAGCTGCTCCGAGTTGAAGCGTGCGTACGAGCGTTGCCAGTCGGACGGCTGCGCAACCGGCATCACCTGCACGGCCGTGACCTTGTATTCCGGGCAGTTCGTCGCCCAGTCGGAGCTGTCGGTCGTGATCACGTTCGCGCCCGATTCGGGGAAGTGGAACGTCGTGTAGACCACACCCGGCTGCATGCGATCGGACACGAGCGCACGCAGCACCGTCTGGCCCGCGCGCGACTCGATGCCGACCCAGTCGCCGCTGTGGATCCCGCGGTCCTCCGCGTCGTGCGGATGGATCTCGAGGCGGTCCTCTTCGTGCCACTGCACGTTCTCGGTCCGGCGCGTCTGCGCGCCGACGTTGTATTGCGACAGGATGCGCCCGGTAGTCAGGATCAGCGGATAGCGCTGCGTGACCTTCTCCGGCGTCGGGATGAACTGCGTGATCACGAAGCGGCCCTTGCCGCGCACGAAGGCGTCGATGTGCATCGTCGGCGTGCCTTCTGGCGCCTCGTCGTTGCAAGGCCACTGGATGCTGCCGAGCGCGTCGAGCTTCTCGTACGACACGCCGGAGAAAGTCGGCGTGAGCCGCGCGATCTCGTCCATGATTTCCGACGGGTGCGTGTAGTGCATGTCGTAGCCGAGCGCCTGCGACAGCATCAGCGTCACTTCCCAGTCCGCGTAGCCGGCGAGCGGCGGCATCACCTTGCGCACGCGCGAGATGCGCCGCTCCGCGTTCGTGAACGTGCCGTCCTTCTCGAGGAACGTCGAGCCCGGCAGCAGCACGTGCGCGTATTTGGCCGTCTCGTTCAGGAAGATGTCCTGCACGACGATGCATTCCATCGCCGACAGCGCGGCCGCGACGTGCTGCGTGTTCGGGTCCGACTGGACGATGTCCTCACCCTGGCAATAGAGCCCCTTGAAGCTGCCGTCGAGCGCCGCGTCGAACATGTTCGGAATGCGCAGCCCCGGTTCCGGCTGCAGCGTGGCCGACCATGCGTGTTCGAACTGGCTGCGCACGCTCGCGTCGCCGATGTGGCGGTAACCGGGCAGCTCGTGCGGAAACGAGCCCATGTCGCACGAGCCCTGCACGTTGTTCTGGCCGCGCAGCGGATTGACGCCCACGCCTTCGCGGCCGATGTTGCCGGTCGCCATCGCGAGGTTCGCGATGCCCATCACCGTCGTCGAGCCTTGCGCATGTTCGGTCACGCCGAGACCGTAGTAGATCGCCGCGTTGCCGCCGGCGGCATAAAGGCGCGCGGCTTCGCGCACCTGTTCGGCCGGCACGCCGGTCACTTCGGCGGTCGCCTCCGGCGAGTTCTCCGCGCGCGACACGAAGTCGCGCCATTGCTCGAACGCGCGCGTGTCGCAGCGCTCGGCGACGAACGCGTCCGCGACCAGCCCTTCGGTGACGATCACGTGCGCGAGCGCATTGATCATCGCGACGTTCGTGCCGGGGCGCAGCTGCAGGTGGTGCGTCGCCTTCACGTGCGGGCCGTCGACCACGTCGATGCGGCGCGGGTCGATCACGATCAGCTTTGCGCCTTCGCGCACGCGCCGCTTCAGCCGCGAGCCGAACACCGGATGGCCGTCGGTCGGGTTGGCGCCCATCACGACGATCACGTCGGCTTGGCCGATCGATGCGAAGGTCTGCGTGCCGGCCGATTCGCCGAGCGTCGTCTTCAGGCCATAGCCGGTCGGCGAATGGCACACGCGCGCGCAGGTGTCGACGTTGTTGTTGCCGAACGCCGCGCGCACCAGCTTCTGCACGAGGTAGGTTTCCTCGTTCGTGCAGCGCGACGACGTGATGCCGCCGATCGAATCGCGGCCGTACTTCTGCTGCAGCTTGCGGAATTGCGTCGCCGCGTAGGTGAGCGCCTCTTCCCAGCTGACTTCGCGCCACGGGTCGGTGATCTTCTCGCGGATCATCGGCTTCGTGATGCGGTCCTTGTGCGTCGCATAGCCCCACGCGAAGCGGCCCTTCACGCATGCATGGCCTTCGTTCGCGAGGCCGTTCTTGTGCGGCGTCATCCGCACGACCTGCGTGCCCTTCATCTCCGCCTTGAACGAGCAGCCGACGCCGCAGTATGCGCAGGTGGTGACCACCGAGTGTTCGGCCTGGCCGAGCTGCACGACGCTTTTCTCCTGCAGCGTAGCGGTCGGGCACGCTGCGACGCACGCGCCGCACGACACGCATTCCGACGCCATGAACGATTCGCTTGCGCCGGCGGCGACGCGCGACTCGAAGCCGCGTGCGGCGATCGTCAGCGCGAACGTGCCCTGCGTCTCCTCGCATGCGCGCACACAGCGGTTGCAGACGATGCACTTCGACGGGTCGTACGTGAAGTACGGATTCGACTCGTCCTTCCGGTCGCGCAGGTGATTCGCGCCGTCGAAGCCGTAACGCACTTCGCGCAGCCCGACGACGCCCGCCATGTCCTGCAGTTCGCAGTCGCCGTTGGCGGGGCAGGTGAGGCAGTCGAGCGGATGGTCGGAGATGTACAGCTCCATCACGTTGCGGCGCAGCTTCTGCAGCCGGTCCGATTGCGTGCGTACCTTCATCCCGGCCTCGGCGGGCGTCGTGCACGACGCCGGATAGCCGCGTCGGCCTTCGATTTCCACCAGGCACAGCCGGCACGAGCCGAACGGCTCGAGCGAATCGGTCGCGCACAGCTTCGGTACGTTGACGCCGGCTTCGATCGCGGCGCGCATCACCGACGTGCCGGCCGGCACCGTGACCGCCTGACCGTCGATTTCGAGCGTGACGTCGGTGTCGGCATGGCGTTGCGGCGTGCCATAGTCGGTTTCGTCGAACGGATCGCGCGCGCGCGCCGCTGCGGCGCTCTTGCACGCGCATTGGCCCGAGCCGCAGCCGCCTTGGCGGACGTTCTGAGTGTCGAGGGACATGCAGGGCTCCTTCTGGGTCAGGCCGCAGCCTTGACCGGACCCGACGCGGCCGGCTGGCCGGCGGCGAGCCCAAAATCTTCGGGGAAATGGTCGAGCGCGGACAGCACCGGATACGGCGTCATCCCGCCCATCGCGCACAGCGAGCCTGCGAGCATCGTGTCGCAGAGGTCGCGCAGCAGCGTGATCTGCCGTTCGGACGTATCGCCGTTGCGGATCCGCGCGATCGTCTCCACGCCGCGCGTCGAGCCGATCCGGCACGGCGTGCACTTGCCGCACGATTCGATCGCGCAGAACTTCATCGCGTACTCGGCGAGTTCCGCGAGATTCGACGTGTCGTCGTGCACCACGATGCCGCCGTGACCGACGACCGCGCCGATCGCCGCGTACGCCTCGTAGTCGAGCGGCACGTCCCACTGATGCTCGGGCAGGTAGGTGCCGAGCGGGCCGCCGACCTGCGCGGCGCGCGCGGGCCGGCCGCTCGCCGTGCCGCCGCCGTAATCGAACAGCAGCTCGCGCAGCGTGACGCCGAACGCCAGCTCGACGAGGCCGCCGTGACGGATGTTGCCCGCGAGCTGGAACGGCAGCGTGCCGCGCGAGCGGCCCATTCCGTAGTCGCGATAGAACGCCGCGCCGCGCGCGAAGATCACCGGCGCGGTGGCGAGCGTGATGACGTTGTTGATCACGGTCGGCTTGCCGTACAGACCGGCGAGCGCGGGCAGCGGCGGCTTCGCGCGCACCACGCCGCGCTTGCCTTCGAGCGATTCGAGCAGCGCCGTTTCCTCGCCGCACACGTACGAGCCGGCGCCTTTCGCGACGTGCAGGTCGAACGCATGCGCGGAGCCGAGCACGTGCGCGCCGAGCCAGCCGGCTTCGCGGGCGCGCTCGAGCGCGGTTTCGAGCGTCGCGATCGCGTGCGGGTACTCGCTGCGCACGTAGATGTAGCCGAGCGTCGCGCCCGTCGCGATGCCGGCGATGATCATCCCTTCGATCAGGCAATACGGGTCGCTTTCCATGATCAGACGATCGGAGAACGTGCCCGAGTCGCCTTCGTCCGCGTTGCAGACGATGTACTTTTGCGTCGCGGCCGCCTGCCGGACGGTGCGCCACTTGATGCCGGCCGGAAAGGCCGCGCCGCCGCGGCCGCGCAGCCCCGATTCGATCAGCGTGTCGCACGCGGCATCGCCGTCCATCGCGAGCGCGTTCTTCAAGCCGGCGAGGCCGTCGTGCGCGAGGTAGTCGTCGATCGACAGCGGATCGGTCAGGCCGATGCGGGCGAACGTGAGGCGCTGCTGGCGCGCGAGATACGGCAGTGCGTCGACGAGGCCGACGCCGCTCGGATGCGCGCCGCCGTCGAGCCAGTTCGCATCGAACAGCGCGGGCACGTCGGTCGCCGACAGGTTCGCGTAGCCGACGCGTCCGGCAGGCGTGCCGACTTCGACCAGCGGCTCGAGCCACAGCAAGCCGCGCGAGCCGTTGCGAATCAGCTCGATGTCGATGCCGCGCTGCTGCGCGTGCGCGACGATCGCGGCGGCGAGTGCGTCGGCGCCGAGTGCGAGCGCGGACGAATCGCGCGGCACGTAGATGCGGGTCGTCATGCGGCCTCCGGCGTGTGGGCGGCGGCCTGCGCGAGCAGCGCGTCGAATTTCTCCGGCGTGACCTTCGCGTGCAGCACGCCGTTGATCGTCATCGACGGCGATTGCGCGCACAGCCCGAGGCAGTACACCGATTCGAGGGCGACGTCGGGCGGCGCGTGTGCGTCGGCAGCATCGCCGTGCGCCGCGTCGAACCGGCAACCGGTGCGCGCCTGCGCATGCTCGGCCAGCGCTTCGCAACCCATGCTGCGGCACGCTTCGGCGCGGCACATCTGGATCGTCACGCGGGCGGGCGGCGCGGTGCGGAAGTGGTGATAGTAGGTGAGCACGCCATGCACTTCGGCACGCGACAGGTTGAGCGCCTTCGCCAGCGGCGCGACGCAGCCGGCCGGCACGTAGCCCGCATCGTCCTGGATCGCATGCAGGATCGCGACGAGCGAGCGGCCGGCGCGCGCGTGACGCTCGACCAGCGCGTCGGGCGCAGGGGAATTCGGGGACATCGCTTGTGCTCCTCCAAAGTCTCATATGTGCCGGTAATTCATATAACGCACACCGCGACTTCGTTCTGATTGATTTACAACAACGATAAGCGGAAGATTTCGTGGCCGCAATAGGAAATCGGAGTACATAAATGATTCGAATCGAATGCGACGCGTATTTGACCGTGCGCGACACGGCGGGCCGTTCGGCGAGCCTGTCGGACGTCGCGCCATTGCTCGAGCTGGTGGCCGAGACGGGCAGCATCGCGCAGGCGGCGCAGGCGAAAGGGCTGTCCTACCGGCACGCGTGGGGCATGCTGCGCGCGCTCGAGGCGTGCATCGGCGGCGAGCTGATCGAGACGGCGCGCGGCAAGGGCTCGACGTTGTCGGAACTGGGGCGGGCCGTCGTCGACGCGCAGCGCCTCGCGCACACGCGCCTCGACGGGAATCTGCGGTCGCTCGCCGCCGAGGTGGCGAGCGACCTGAACCGCCGGCTCGCGCAGCGCGACGGTGCGGTGCGCATCCACGCGTCGCACGGCTATGCGGTCGCGGCGCTGGTGGCCGCGCTGGTCGATGCGCACGCGGCCGTCGACATCAAGTACCGCGAGAGCGTCGAGGCCGTCCGCGCGCTTGCACGCGGCGAATGCGAGCTGGCCGGCTTTCATCTGCCGCGTGGCGCGTTTCGCGAACAATGCGCGCAGATCTACCGGCCGTGGCTCGACGACACGCGCCATGTGCTGATTCATCTGACGCGCCGTCAGCAAGGATTGTTCGTGCCGCGCGGCAACCCGAAGCAGGTGCGCGGGCTGGCCGATCTGGCGCGCAACGATATCCGCTTCGTCAATCGGCAGCCGGGGTCCGGCACGCGAATGCTGCTCGATCTCGCGCTGCGCTCGATCGGCGTCGATCCGGAGCGTATCGACGGCTATGCGTCGGCCGAGCTTACGCACTCGGCGATCGCGGCGTTCGTCGCGAGCGGCATGGCGGATCTCGGCTTCGGCGTCGAGCCGGCCGCCCATCACTTCGGGCTCGATTTCATTCCGGTCGTCGACGAGGATTACTACTTCGCATGCGAGCGCGCGCGGCTGGCGTCGCGGCCGCTCGCCGACGTGCTCGCGTTGCTGCGCGATCCGGCGTTCGTCGAGCGCGTCGCGCATCTCGACGGCTACGACCCGGCCGCATGCGGCACGCTGATCGGCGTTGCGGCGGGGCTCGACGGGGACGCTGCCACCGTGCCGGGCGGCAACGGAAGGTAATGCACGCGCGTGCGGCGCGCGCTGCAGCAGCAGGGGATTTGCGCTACGCTTGCCGCTTGATCAACGTTCCAACAAGCACGCCGTTCAGGCATCATCCCGCCATGAAACTTTCCGTTCCTCTCTCCGCGGCAGCGTTGACCGCGGGGCTTCTGATCGCCGCCACGCCGTTTGCGTTCGCGCAGAACTCCCCGGGCGTGCCCGGCGGGATTCTGAGCGATCAGTTCCGCCTGAACGAGCATCCGCAGATGCCGTTCGCGGCGTCGGCGCCGTCGCAGAAATATCAGAGCGGCAAGAAGTCTGCATTGCGTCGCAAGGGCGACATCGGCGATCCGAACGGCTGCAACCTGAAGTGCCCGATGGATACGCAGTAACCACCGCTTCCCGATCGCAGCGCGCGTAAGCACAATCGCCGCGCAGCGCGCCGGTCTGCCGAGCCCCGCGAAGCCTGCCGCTTCGCGGGGCTCGCGTTTATCCGGCGCACTCGGACGGTGCCAGTGCACCGGTGGACTATAGGGTTAACCCGTAATCCTGAAAGAATGTCTTCCAGAAACCTGCCTTATTCTTAAGCAGTTGCCTACATACACTTCCATTTGTCGGCGATGAACGGGTGTTCATCGCAAGATCAGACAAATACGGAGGTAGGTCATCATGAAGTCGCTCGTTCAAGCTGTTGTCGTTGCTGCCGCTCTCGTCGCCCCGGTCGTGTCGTTCGCTCAGTCCGGCTCGGCACTCACCCGCGCCCAGGTTCGTGCGGAACTGGTGCAACTGCAGCAGGCCGGTTACAACACCGCCCGCGGCGAAGATCCGCATTATCCGGAAGCGATCCAGGCTGCGACCGCCCGCGTCGCCGAGCAGCAGCGCGCAGTCGCGCAGGCGCAAGGCGCCGATGCGAGCGGCTACGGTGCGCAAGTGCAGGGTGCGTCGGCATCGGGTTCGCGCGCGATCGGCGTGCGTCCGGCCAGCGTTGAAGAAATGAAGTCGCTGTATCGCGGCAGCTAAGCTGCGCACTGCCCGACGAAAGCGCGGGCCGGGAGCGACGAGGTGTCGTGCTCCCGGCCCGCGCCGTCGGGCAGACGCCGTTCGGCGCGGTCGATCGCCGCGCGAGCGGCTGCGGACGTCCGTCACCTCCTGCCGCCGGCGTACCGGCGGTATTCTGCCCAGCCCGTCCGGGGCTGGGCGCTTTTTCAAATGGCGCGTGACGTATCGTTCGTTGGCAACAAGCAACCCCGCAGACGCGTGTCGTGCGGGGTTTTGTTCGTCTGGACGGGAAGTTTGCGGGGCGCTGCGGGCTGGCTGTACTAGGGCAGCTGTGTTTCAACGCGGGCCGCGATCGGGCAGAGCGCCTTCCCGCATTGGAAGAGTTCGAGACACATCCGGCAGGACAGGGGCACGACACGGAAATCGCCGCGCGGCGAAATTTCGCTCCGCACGTGTGATTGTGGGCGCTCGGACCAGCCGAACGGCAATAAAAAACCCGCGAAGCGTGACGCTGTCGCGGGTTTTTCCTGGCAACGCGCCGAACTGCGTTGCCGTGTATTTGGTGGAGGCGGCGGGAATCGAACCCGCGTCCAGAAGCGCTCCACGACTAGTTCTACATGTTTAGTTCAGTCATTTGATTTAACCGCAGCGACGCGGACGAACACGCTGCACTACGGCGATTCGCTAAGTTTTCGACCCGGACGTCGCGACGCCGCCAAGGCTTAACTGACGTATATGACCTCTGTCGGTATTGCTACCGGTCTTGCGACACTAGCCCGTCAGTGAACTAGGCAGAGGACGGCGGCCGTTAGGCTGCCAGTGCGAACGTATCGTCGTTTGCAGTTACGTTTTTCCCATTGATTAACGAGGTGACGGGTCCTCGACATGCCCTAGCCGCTTCACAACCCCTGTCGAAACCAGGTCGCCCCCGCGGATAAGATCGACCATTATAGCCCAACATCGCGCAGCAGTTCGCGCAGTTGCAGCGTCGTGTCGACGAGATGCTGCGCCTGCCAGTCGGCCGGCGCAGCGCCGTCGCCGCAGTAGCCATACGCGGCTGCGACCGTCGCCATGCCGGCCGCGGTGCCGGCCTGGATGTCGCGCAGGTCGTCGCCGACATAGACGATCCGCTCGGGCGCGAGCGTCAGTTGTGCGGCTGCGTGCAGCAGCGGGGCCGGATGGGGCTTCGAGTGCGGCGTCGTGTCGCCTCCGACGATGCAGGCCGCGCGTGCCGCGAGGCCGAGCAGGTCGGCGAGCGGTGCGGTGAGGCGCATCACCTTGTTGGTGACGATGCCCCAGCGCACGCGGCGCGCGTCCAGTTCGTCCAGCACGTCGCCGATCCCCGGAAACAGCGCGGTGTGCACGCAGATGTCCGTCGCATAGTTGGCGAGGAACTCGTCGCGCATCGCGTCGTAGCCGGGTGTCTGCGGATCGATGCCGAACGCGCCGCCGAGCAGGCCGCGGGCGCCGGCCGACGCGAGCGGCCGCAGCACGTCGAGCGGCGTCTCGGGCAGGCCGCGCACGCGCTGCATCTTGTGGACGGCGGCGGCGAGATCGGGCGCCGTATCGGCGAGCGTGCCGTCGAGATCGAACAGCACGGCGTCGCACTGCGTCAGCCGCGGTGCGTCGAGCGTCGTGCGCTCGGTCGAAAGGGAGGTCGTCATGCCGGGTCGAGGATTACGCGCCGCGGCGGCACGCGACGAGATAGTTGATGTCGGTGTCGTTCGACAGCGCAAAGCGCTTGCCGATCGGGTGATAGGTGATGCCCTTGAGCTCGACGATGTGCAGATCGGTCGCGCGCACGAAACCGGCCAGTTCCGACGGGCGGATGAAGCGCGCGTAGTCGTGCGTGCCCTTCGGCAGCATCTGCGCGATGTACTCGGCGCCGATCACCGCGAACAGGTACGACTTGAGGTTGCGGTTCAGCGTCGAGAAGAACACCCAGCCGCCGGGCTTCACGAGCTTCGCGCAGGCAGAGACGACGCCGGCCGGCGACGGCACGTGCTCGAGCATTTCCATGCAGGTGACGACGTCGTAGCTGCCGGGCTCGCGCTCGGCGATCGCTTCGGCGGCGATCGCCTCGTAATCGACGGTGATGCCGCTTTCGAGGCTGTGCAGATCGGCGACGCCGAGCGCTTCGTTCGACAGGTCGATGCCTTTGACCTGCGCGCCGAGCCCGGCCATCGATTCGGACAGGATGCCGCCGCCGCAACCGATATCGAGCGCGCGCTTGCCGGCCAGATGCGCATGCGAGTCGATCCAGCCGAGCCGGACCGGGTTCAGGTCGTGCAAGGGCTTGAATTCGGCGTTCGGATCCCACCACCGATGGGCGAGGTCGCTGAATTTCTGGAGTTCGTGCGGATCGGCGTTGGTCATGTCGGCAAACGGGTACGGAAGGAGGGCGGTGCGTCGGTACGTCAGCCGCAAGTATATAAGCGGGCGGACAACGAGGCCAGCAAGCGCCTGGACGGGCATCAATGAAAAAGCCCCGCCGGAGCGGGGCTTTGGAGCAGTCGAAACCGTGGCTTACTGCGCCGGAACGGTCGTCTTCTGCACTTGCTGCGTACCGACCACTTCGACTTCCACGCGGCGGTCCGGTGCGAGGCAGGCGATCAGTTGCTTGCGGTTCTTCTGGTTGCAGCCCGTCGTAACCGGATTGCGCTTGCCCTTGCCTTCCGTGTAGATCTTGTTGGCCGGGATGCCCTTGCTGACCAGGTACGACTTGACTGCTTGCGCACGGCGCAGCGACAGACGGTCGTTGTACTTGTCCGAACCGATGCGGTCCGTGTAGCCGGTGGCGACGACCACTTCCGTGTTCATGCCCTCGATCTTCGATGCCAGTTCGTCCAGCTTCTGCTTGCCCAGCGGCTTGAGCGTTGCCTTGTCGAAGTCGAACAGCGCGTCGGCTTGGTACGTGATCTTCTGGCTCGAAATTGCCGGTGCAGCAGCCGGAGCGACCGGCGGTTGCGGTGCCTGGGCGACCAGTGCGCCATCGCACTTTGCGTTGGCGGTGGCCGGCGTCCAGAACGCGTCACGCCAGCAGAGCTCGTTCGTGCCGTTCATCCACACCCATTCGCCCGTACCGTTCACCCAGTTGTCGTTGACGGCTTGACGCGACGCCGGCACCGACTGTGCCGAAGCGGATGCAGCCATAACTGCGGTAGCTGCAATGAACGCGAGCTTTGAAAGTTTATTCATATTTCTCCTCTCGAAATTGAGATTACCGCAGGTTTACTGCGAGCCTGTTGACGGTGACAAGTCATACATTGCTCGAAGTATAACATTGGTGCGGCACAAAAAACGCGGCACCGCTCTGTGTAGACTTCGAGCAGCGTCTAACTTTCAGTGCGTTGGCATTTTGCCATATCGTTCCCTTCCTACGAAAAAAAATCCTCCCCACCCCAAGATCACCCCCACTTTGTGGTGCATGCGCAACACTCGCCTGCCGCAACTTTAAGAAATTGTCAAGAGTGGAGCGGGGAAATTGCGGGAAACGACGCCTATGTTTACCCGCTGCCGCGACGCCACGTCGCAGGACTCGCCCGCGCACCAAAGGAGGGCGCGATTGCGGCCGGGGCGGGCATCGCACCGCAGCTCCGATTTTTGCTGTTTACATATAGTTGGGGGTCGCGAATTGGCTGCGGATGGGCGCATGTTAGAATCTCGCGTTGCGTTGCGCATGCAGCGCCCACGCGAAAGGCGTTCGCCGTCTTCGCTCCGAAACGATACGGATACATGGATCAATTCGCCAAAGAGACCCTGCCCACCTCCCTAGAGGAGGAAATGCGCCGTTCGTATCTCGATTACGCGATGAGCGTGATCGTCGGACGTGCCCTCCCGGATGTCCGCGATGGCCTGAAGCCCGTGCACCGGCGCGTACTGTTCGCGATGCACGAACTGAACAACGACTGGAACCGCGCATACAAGAAGTCGGCGCGTATCGTCGGTGACGTGATCGGTAAGTACCACCCGCACGGCGATACGGCGGTGTACGACACGATCGTGCGGATGGCGCAGGACTTCTCGCTGCGCTACATGCTGATCGACGGGCAGGGCAACTTCGGCTCGATCGACGGCGACAACGCCGCGGCGATGCGTTACACCGAAATTCGCATGGCGAAGATCGGGCATGAGCTGCTGGCCGACATCGACAAGGAAACGGTCGACTTCGAGCCGAACTACGACGGCAACGAAACGCAGCCGTCGGTCCTGCCGTCGCGCATTCCGAACCTGCTGATCAACGGCTCGTCGGGCATCGCGGTCGGCATGGCGACCAACATTCCGCCGCACAACCTGAACGAAGTCGTTGACGCGTGCCAGCATCTGCTGAACAACCCGGGGGCGACGATCGACGAGCTGATCGAGATCATCCCGGCGCCGGACTTCCCGACGGCCGGCATCATCTACGGCGTGGCCGGCGTACGCGACGGCTATCGCACCGGGCGCGGCCGCGTCGTGATGCGCGCGGCCACGCACTTCGAGGAGATCGACCGTGGCCAGCGGATGGCGATCATCGTCGACGAGCTCCCGTACCAGGTGAACAAGCGCTCGCTGCTCGAGCGTATCGCCGAGCTCGTCAACGAGAAGAAGCTCGAAGGCATCTCGGACATCCGCGACGAGTCCGACAAGAGCGGCATGCGTGTCGTGATCGAACTGAAGCGCGGCGAAGTGCCCGAGGTCGTGCTGAACAACCTGTACAAGGCGACGCAGCTGCAGGACACGTTCGGCATGAACATGGTCGCGCTCGTCGACGGCCAGCCGAAGCTGCTGAACCTGAAGGAAATCCTGCAGTGCTTCCTGTCGCACCGACGCGAAGTGCTGACGCGCCGCACGATCTACGAACTGCGCAAGGCTCGCGAACGCGGCCACGTGCTCGAAGGTCTCGCAGTCGCGCTCGCCAACATCGACGAATTCATCGAGATCATCAAGGCCGCGCCGACGCCGCCGATCGCGAAGCAGGGGCTGATGGAGCGGTCGTGGGATTCGTCGCTCGTGCGCGAGATGCTCGCGCGCGCCGAGACGGAGAACGCCGCGGCCGGCGGTCGCGCCGCGTATCGTCCGGAAGGGCTGAACCCGGCGTTCGGGATGCAGGGCGACGGGCTGTACCGCCTGTCCGACACGCAGGCGCAGGAAATCCTGCAGATGCGCCTGCAACGCCTGACCGGTCTCGAGCAGGACAAGATCATCGGCGAGTACCGCGAAGTGATGGCGCAGATCGCCGACCTGCTGGACATCCTCGCGCGCCCGGAGCGGATCACGACGATGATCGGCGAGGAGCTGACGTCGGTGAAGGCCGAGTTCGGCGACGCGCGCCGCTCGAAGATCGAGCTGAACGCCACCGAGCTGAACACCGAAGACCTGATCACGCCGCAGGACATGGTCGTCACGATGTCGCATGCGGGCTACGTGAAGTCGCAGCCGCTGTCCGAGTACCGCGCGCAGAAGCGCGGCGGCCGCGGCAAGCAGGCGACGCAGATGAAGGAAGACGACTGGATCGAGACGCTGTTCATCGCGAACACGCACGATTACATCCTGTGCTTCTCGAACCGCGGCCGCGTGTACTGGGTCAAGGTGTATGAAGTGCCGCAGGGCTCGCGCAACTCGCGCGGCCGCCCGATCGTCAACATGTTCCCGCTGCAGGAAGGCGAGAAGATCAACGTGGTGCTGCCGGTCAAGGAATTCTCGGCCGACAAGTTCGTGTTCATGGCGACGTCGCTCGGCACCGTGAAGAAGACGCCGCTGGAAGCATTCAGCCGCCCGATGAAGAAGGGCATCATCGCGGTCGGTCTCGATGACGGCGATTTCCTGATCGGCGCGTCGATCACCGACGGCGCCCACGACGTGATGCTGTTCTCCGATGCCGGCAAGGCCGTGCGCTTCGACGAGAACGACGTGCGTCCGATGGGCCGCGAAGCGCGCGGCGTGCGCGGCATGCAGCTCGAGGACGGCCAGCAGGTCATCGCGATGCTGGTCGCGGGCAGCGAGGAGCAGACGGTGCTCACCGCGACCGAGAACGGCTACGGCAAGCGCACCCCGATCACCGAGTACACGCGTCACGGCCGCGGCACGAAGGGGATGATCGCGATCCAGACGTCCGAGCGCAACGGCAAGGTGGTCGCCGCGACGCTCGTCGACGCCGAAGATCAGATCATGCTGATCACGACTGCCGGCGTATTGATCCGCACCCGTGTGTCCGAGATCCGCGAGATGGGACGGGCTACGCAAGGTGTTACACTCATCAGTCTTGATGAGGGCACGAAGCTCTCCGGCCTGCAGCAGATCGCTGAAGCCGAAGAGGGTGAGGGCGAAGCCGACGAGGCGTCGGACGGCGAAGCCTGAACAACGGGATGAGACTCGAGCCGCCGCGGGCGTGAAGCGCCGCGGTTGGCGAGCAACCATTCATATTTCCACAAGGGAGTGATGATGCAAAAGCAATTCAAGCAACTGGTTCTGCTGGCTGCACTGGTGCCGACGTTCGCGATGGCGCAAGCGCTGTCGAATTCCGCACCGGCTGCGACCGCGGCAGCTGCGCCGATCGACGCCGACAAGAAGGCGGCGATCAAGGATCTGCTCGACGCGATCGACGCGCCGAAGCTCGTGTCGGCAATCGGCAACAGCGCCGAGATGCAAGCGAAGCAACTCGTTCCGGCGATCCTGTCGGACGCGCTGTCGGAAAACAAGACGCTGAACGACAAGCAGAAGCAGGCCGCCGTGCCGACGCTGCAAAAGAACGCGGTGCCGAAGCTGGTCGACGGCGCGGGCAAGGTGTTCGGCACGCAGCAGTTCCAGAACGATGCGATGTCGGCTCAGTACGACGCGTACGCGAAGTACTACAGCACGTCGGAGATCAAGGATCTGACGACGTTCTACAAGAGCCCGACGGGCCGCAAGTTCATCCAGGTTCAGGATCAGGTTGGCCGCGACGTCGTCAACGGCCTGATGCAGAAGTACATGCCGCAAGCGATCCAGGCAACGCGCACGCAGGCTGACAAGGAAGTCGCCGCGGTCAAGCCGGGCAAGTAAGCGGTCCGGGCGCGCCGCCCGGCCGTCCGGTCGGGTTTGGCGGGAGCCTGATGACAGTGCGATAATGGCCGTTTGCGCGCGAGCGCAAGCGGCCATTCCTTTTTGTGGCGCGGTCTTTCTGCCGGCAGCGAGCCGGCCGCAAGCCGGTCCGCGTCCGTCCCGAGGTTATTCACGATGCGCGTCTTTAATTTCTCCGCCGGCCCAGCGGCGCTCCCCGAGGAAGTGCTGCGGCAAGCCGCCGACGAAATGCTCGACTGGCACGGCAGCGGCATGAGCGTGATGGAGATGAGCCATCGCGGCAAGGAATTCATGTCGATCCACGAAACCGCGCTGGCCGACCTGCGCGAGCTGCTCGACGTGCCGGCCAGCCACCGGATCCTGTTCCTGCAGGGCGGCGGCATCGCCGAGAACGCGATCGTGCCGATGAACCTGCTCGGTTCGCGCAAGAGCGCCGACTTCGTCGTCACCGGTTCGTGGTCGCAGAAGTCGTTCAACGAAGCGAAGAAGTACTGCACGCCGCATCTGGCGGCCTCGGGCAAGACGGCCGACGGTTTCACGCGCGCGCCCGCGCGCGCCGAATGGCAGCTGTCGGACGATCCGGCCTACGTGCATCTGTGCACCAACGAGACGATCGACGGCGTCGAGACGTTCGAGATTCCCGACCTCGGCGACGTGCCGCTCGTGGCCGACGTGTCGTCGCACATCCTGTCGCGCCCGATGGACGTCGCGAAGTACGGCGTGCTGTTCGGCGGCGCGCAGAAGAACATCGGGATGGCCGGCGTGACCGTCGTGATCGTTCGCGAGGACCTGCTCGATCGCGCGCTGTCGATCTGCCCGTCGGCATTCGAATGGAAGACCGTCGCCGAGAACAACTCGCTGTACAACACGCCGCCCACCTACGCGATCTACATCGCGGGCCTCGTGTTCCAGTGGCTGAAGCGGCAGGGCGGTCTCGCGGCGATCGAGGCCCGCAACATCGAGAAGGCGAAGCTGCTCTACGACACGATCGACGCGAGCGGCTTCTATCTGAACAAGGTCGAGCCGGCGGTGCGTTCGCGGATGAACGTGCCGTTTTTCCTGGCCGACGAAACGCGCAATGAAGACTTCCTCGCCGGCGCAAAGGCGCGCGGGCTGCTGCAGCTGAAGGGCCACAAGTCCGTCGGCGGCATGCGGGCGTCGATCTACAACGCGGTGCCGCTCGAGGGCGTGAAGGCGCTCGTCGAGTACATGAAGGACTTCGAACGGCGCGACGCCTGACGGCGCGCTGTTCAAACAGCACGGCAAAACGCATGGACGACGAACTGAATTCCCGCCTGAAACCGCTGCGCGACCGCATCGATGCGATCGACGCGCAGCTGATCGCGCTCCTCAACCAGCGCGCCGCGGTGGCGCTCGAGGTGGGCGAGGTCAAGAAGCACTTCAACGCACCGGTGTTCCGGCCGGAGCGCGAGCTGCAGGTCATCGCGCGCCTGCAGGACATGAGCGCCGGGCCGCTCGCGGGCGAGCACATCAGCGCGATCTGGCGCGAGATCATGGCCGCGAGCCGCGCGCTCGAGCAGACGATCCACGTCGCATTCCTCGGGCCGGTGGGCACGTACAGCGAACAGGCGATGTTCGAGTATTTCGGCCAGTCGATCGAAGGACTGCCGTGCCCGTCGATCGACGAAGTATTCCGCTCGGTCGAGGCGGGCGCGGCTGCCTTCGGGATCGCGCCGGTCGAGAATTCGACCGAGGGCGCGGTGTCGCGCACGCTCGACCTGCTGCTGCAGACACAGTTGCTGATCAGCGGCGAACTCGCGCTGCCGATCCATCACAACCTGCTCACGCAAAGCGGCACGCTCGCCGGCGTGACGCGCGTCTGCGCGCACGCTCAGGCGCTCGCCCAATGCCAGCAGTGGCTCGCGGCGAACGCGCCGCAGCTCGAGCGGCAAGCGGTGTCGAGCAATGCCGAGGCAGCCCGTCTCGCGGCGGCCGACCCGAGCGTCGCGGCGATCGCCGGCGATCGTGCGGCCGCGCACTACGGGCTGCAGGTCGCGTTCTCGTTGATCCAGGACGATCCGCACAACCGCACGCGCTTCGTGATCGTCGGCAAGCAGCCGGCCGGCCAGAGCGGTCACGACCAGACATCGCTGATCGTCTCGGTGAAGAACGAGCCGGGCGCGGTGTTCAAGCTGCTCGAGCCGCTCGCGCGGCACGGCGTGTCGATGACGCGCTTCGAATCGCGGCCGGCGCGGGTCGGCACGTGGGAGTACTACTTCTACATCGACATCGAAGGGCACCGGGACGACGCGGCGGTGGCCGCCGCGCTCGCGGAGCTCGGCCAGAAAGCCGCGTTCCTGAAGATACTCGGTTCGTATCCGCGCGCGCGCTGATGCGCGGCGGCCCGTCGCCTGCCTCGCGCGGGCGACGCGGCGAGGCGGCGAAGGGGCAGCGCCGGCCGGGCCGCGCTGCCGACGGCGGGTTCGGGCGGTATCCGGCGCAGGTCGCGCCGGGTGTGCGCCCGGTGCCCGGGATCTGGACTTCCGTGCGCGGGCATCGTTCCGCGCGCGTCACTTGGCTCATGTCGTGTCAGGCTTTGCATTCAACAAACTGGTCATTTTCGGCGTCGGCCTGATCGGCGGATCGCTGGCGCGCGCGTTGCGCGAGCGCGCCTCGGGCGGGGCGGGCGAGATCGTCGGCGTGGGCCGGTCGCGTGCGTCGGTCGAGCGCGCGCTGGCGCTCGGCGTGATCGACCGCGCGGCGGCGCTCGACGATGACGCGCAACTGCGCGACGCGCTGGCCGGCGCCGATCTGGTGCTGCTCGCCGCGCCGGTCGCGCAGACGGAGCCGTTGCTCGCGCGCATCGCGCCGTGGCTGGACGCCGCGACGATCGTCACCGATGCGGGCAGCACCAAGTCCGACGTCGTCGCGGCCGCGCGCGCGGCGCTCGGTGAGCGGATCGCCCGGTTCGTGCCGGGCCATCCGATTGCCGGCCGCGAGTCGAGTGGTGTCGAAGCCGCGTTGCCGGACCTGTACGTCGGCCGCAACGTCGTGCTGTGCCCGCTCGCGGAGAACGCGCCCGAGACCGTCGCGCGGATCGACGCGATGTGGCAGGCGACCGGCGCCGACGTGCGCACGATGAGCGCGGCCCAGCACGATCGCGTATTCGCCTCGATCAGCCATTTGCCGCACGTGCTGTCGTTCGCGCTCGTCGAGCAGATCCTCGGCGAGGCCGATGCGGAGCTGAAATTCTCATATGCGGCCGGCGGCTTCCGCGACTTCACGCGGATCGCGGCGTCGAGCCCCGAAATGTGGCGCGACGTGTGCGTCGCCAACCGCGCGGCGCTGCTCGACGAACTCGACGGCTACACGCGCGTGCTCGCACGGCTGCGCGCGGCGATCGACGCCGGCGACGGCGCCGCGCTCGAGGCCGTATTCACGCGCTCGCGCGCCGCGCGCAAGGCGTGGCAGGAGCGCGGCGCGCAGCCCGCTGCAGAACCGGTCAAGAAATAACAGGACGATTCACATGGACTATCTCGATCTCGGCCCGTACTCCAGTGCCTCCGGCACCGTGCGACTTCCCGGCTCCAAGAGCATTTCGAACCGCGTGCTGTTGCTCGCGGCGCTCGCCGAAGGCGAAACGACGATCACGAACCTGCTCGATTCCGACGACACGCGCGTGATGCTCGACGCGCTCGGCAAGCTGGGCGTGCGTCTCACGCGCGATGCCGACACCTGCGTCGTCGCCGGCACGCGCGGCGCGTTCACCGCGAGGACGGCCGATCTGTTCCTCGGCAACGCCGGCACCGCGGTGCGCCCGCTGACGGCGGCGCTTGCGGTCAACGGCGGCGACTACCGCGTGCACGGCGTGCCGCGCATGCACGAGCGGCCGATCGGCGATCTCGTCGACGGCCTGCGGCAAATCGGCGCGCAGATCGATTACGAACAGAACGAAGGCTTTCCGCCGCTGCGGATCAAGCCGGCGGCGATCACGGTCGACGCGCCGATCCGCGTGCGCGGCGACGTGTCGAGCCAGTTCCTGACCGCGCTACTGATGACCTTGCCGCTCGTGAAGGCGAAGGACGGCAAGATCGTCGTCGAAGTCGACGGCGAACTGATCTCGAAGCCGTACATCGACATCACCATTCGACTGATGGAACGCTTCGGCGTGACCGTCGAGCGCGACGGCTGGCAGCGCTTCGTCGTGCCGGCCGGGGTCCGTTACCGCTCGCCGGGGCGCATCATGGTCGAGGGCGACGCGTCGTCGGCGTCGTATTTCCTCGCGGCCGGCGCGCTCGGCGGCGGCCCGCTGCGCGTCGAGGGCGTCGGCCGGGCGAGCATCCAGGGCGACGTCGGCTTCGCGAACGCGCTGATGCAGATGGGCGCGAACGTGTCGATGGGCGACGACTGGATCGAGGTGCGCGGCATCGGCCACGATCACGGCAAGCTCGATCCGATCGACATGGATTTCAACCTGATTCCGGACGCCGCGATGACGATCGCGGTCGCGGCGCTCTTTGCGAGCGGCACGAGCACGCTGCGCAACATCGCGAGCTGGCGCGTGAAGGAAACCGACCGCATCGCGGCGATGGCGACCGAATTGCGCAAGCTCGGCGCGGTGGTCGAGGAGGGGCCCGACTATCTGGTCGTCACGCCGCCGCAGCGGCTCACGCCGAACGCGACGATCGACACCTACGACGATCACCGGATGGCGATGTGCTTCTCGCTCGTCAGCCTGGGCGGCGTGCCCGTGCGGATCAACGACCCGAAGTGCGTCGGCAAGACGTTCCCCGACTATTTCGACCGCTTCGCCGCGCTCGCCAAGGCCTGACCGACCGTACCCGATGAAATCGACCCGACCCTTTCACCCGACCCCCGTCATCACGATCGACGGCCCGACCGCTTCCGGCAAGGGCACCGTCGCGGCGCTCGTCGCCGCGCACCTCGGCTTTCACCTGCTCGACAGCGGCGCGCTGTACCGGCTCGCTGCGCTCGCGAGCGTGCGCTACGGGATCGACGCGCAGGACATCGACGCGCTCGTGAAGCTGATCGACGACCTCCACATCACGTTTCGCGAGGGCTGCGCGCAGCTCGACGGCGTCGACGTGTCGAACGACATCCGCGCGGAGGCGGTCGGCAACCGCGCGTCGGCGATCGCCGTGCACGGCCCGGTGCGCGTGGCGCTGGTGGCGCGCCAGCGGGCCTTCCGCAAGACGCCGGGCCTCGTCGCGGACGGCCGCGACATGGGCACCGTGATCTTCCCGGACGCCGTGCTCAAGGTGTTTCTGACGGCCAGCGCCGAGGCTCGCGCGGCGAGGCGGCATAAGCAATTGATGCAAAAAGGATTTTCTGCTAATATAGAGGACTTGCTCCGGGATTTGCGTGAGCGTGACGCGCGTGACAGCAATCGCGCGGCCGCGCCGCTGAAGCCCGCGGCAGATGCCAAGCTGCTCGATACGTCGGCGCTTTCGGTCGATCAAGCGGTCGATCAGGTGCTGCAGTGGTACCGGGCGCTCGGCCAGCCGGCCTGAAAAGGCGGGCAGCAGTAGGTGCTGGGCGCGCGAGCGCTCAGCGTGTTTCAAACCCTTAACCCCGTATGGTTTCGATCTGGCTCTTTCAGCCTGCCATTCCGGCCGGCGTGGCACAGCGATCCATGCACAATCCGATTTTTATGTCCGACCTGCAAACCTCCACCCCGAATACCGAATCCTTTGCGGCTCTGTTCGAAGAGTCGCTGACCCGCCAAGACATGCGCGCCGGCGAAGTGATTTCCGCCGAAGTCGTGCGCGTCGACCACAACTTCGTGGTCGTCAATGCAGGCCTGAAGTCCGAGGCTTACATTCCGATCGAGGAATTCCTGAACGATCAGGGCGAGGTTGAGGTGCAGTCGGGCGATTTCGTGTCCGTCGCGATCGACGCACTCGAAAACGGCTACGGCGACACGATCCTGTCGCGCGACAAGGCGAAGCGCCTTGCATCGTGGCTGTCGCTGGAAAAGGCCCTCGACAACAACGAACTCGTCACCGGCACCATCACCGGCAAGGTGAAGGGCGGCATGACCGTGATGGTCAACGGCATCCGCGCGTTCCTGCCGGGTTCGCTGGTCGACACGCGTCCGGTCAAGGACACGACCCCGTACGAAGGCAAGACGCTCGAGTTCCGCGTGATCAAGCTCGATCGCAAGCGTAACAACGTCGTGCTGTCGCGTCGTGCCGTGATCGAGGCAACGCAAGGCGAAGAGCGCGCGAAGCTGCTCGAGACGCTGAAGGAAGGCGCGATCGTCAACGGCGTGGTCAAGAACATCACCGACTACGGCGCGTTCGTCGACCTCGGCGGCATCGACGGCCTGCTGCACATCACCGACATCGCATGGCGTCGCGTGCGTCACCCGAGCGAAGTCCTGTCGGTTGGCCAGGAAGTCACCGCGAAGATCCTCAAGTTCGACCAAGAGAAGAACCGCGTCTCGCTGGGCATCAAGCAACTGGGCGACGATCCGTGGGAAGGCATCTCGCGCCGTTACCCGTCGGGCACGCGCCTGTTCGGCAAGGTCACGAACATCACCGACTACGGCGCATTCGTCGAAGTGGAATCGGGCATCGAAGGCCTGGTCCACGTGTCGGAAATGGACTGGACCAACAAGAACGTCGCACCGTCGAAGGTTGTCCAGCTGGGTGACGAAGTCGAAGTCATGGTCCTCGAGATCGACGAAGACCGTCGTCGTATCAGCCTCGGCATGAAGCAGTGCAAGCCGAATCCGTGGGATGACTTCAGCCGCAACTTCAAGAAGGGCGACAAGATCACGGGCGCAATCAAGTCGATCACCGACTTCGGCGTGTTCATCGGTCTGCCGGGCGGCATCGACGGCCTGGTCCACCTGTCGGACCTGTCGTGGAGCGAAGCCGGCGAAGAAGCCGTTCGCAAGTACAAGAAGGGCGACGAAGTCGAAGCGATCGTGCTCGGTATCGACGTCGAGAAGGAGCGTATTTCGCTCGGCATCAAGCAGCTCGAAGGCGACCCGTTCAGCAACTACGTTGCAATGAACGACAAGGGTTCGATCGTCGACGGCGTGGTGAAGTCGGTCGATGCGAAGGGCGCCGTGATCACGCTGACGGGCGACATCGAAGGCTACCTGCGCGCTTCGGAAATCTCGCAGGATCGCGTCGAAGACGCACGCAACGTGCTGAAGGAAGGCGACAAGGTCAACGCGATGGTGATCAACATCGATCGCAAGTCGCGCGGCATCAACCTGTCGATCAAGGCGAAGGACTCGGCTGAACAACAGGAAGCGATCCGCGGCCTGCAGTCGGACTCGAGCGCTGCTGCGACCGGTACGACCAACCTCGGCGCGCTGCTGAAGGCGAAGCTCGACGGCCAGAACCAGTAAGCCTCGCGAGGTCTGCTGAAGTATGACCAAATCCGAGTTGGTCGCACAGCTGGCACTGCGATTTCCGCAACTTGTCCTCAAGGATGCGGATTTCGCGGTGAAAACGATGCTCGATGCGATGTCCGACGCTCTGTCGAAAGGGCATCGCATCGAAATTCGCGGTTTCGGCAGCTTCGGCCTCAACCGTCGCCCGGCGCGCGTCGGACGCAACCCGAAGTCGGGGGAGAAAGTGCAGGTGCCCGAGAAGTTCGTGCCGCACTTCAAGCCCGGCAAGGAATTGCGTGAACGCGTCGACGGTCGCGCCGGTGAGCCGCTGAAGGCTGACGACCCGGACGACGAGCGTTGAGCGTCGTGCGGTTTGCCCGGAACCTGTCCGGCGAAGGCTGAAAAGAAAGCGCCCCTAGCGGGCGCTTTTTTCATTTCCGGCGGCGGCAGGACGACGCACTCCGAACGATCTGCGCTGACGCCGAAACTCATCCTTTACAATACGGGTCGATTCGGCGACGCGAAGGGGAGTCGCGCGCCGCGGCAAACCTCAACAAAGAGAGGGCTACATGAAGTTTATCGTCTGGCTGATCCGGGTATTGGTGTTCGTGCTGCTGCTGGTGCTCGCGCTGGCCAATACGCAAACCGCGACGCTGAATTTCGTTGCCGGCTACGCGTGGCAGGCGCCGCTGATCCTGATCGGTCTCGCGTTCTTCGTCGTCGGTCTGCTGGCCGGTCTGCTGTCTGCGCTGCCGTCGATCTTCCGGCTGCGTCTGGAGAACGGACGTCTCAAGCGGGATCTGCGCGCCGCGCGTGAAACCCCGGCGGTCGTCGACCAGCCGCCGATGCCGCCCGTCATTTAACACCGACGCCGCGCGAATTTCGCGCGGTTTTCGTCTCTGCTTCGATATCTCGCATGGATCTGGATTTCTGGTGGTTGCTCGCGATTCCCGTCGCGTTCGCGCTTGGATGGGCGGCGTCACGCTATGACCTGAAGAATCTCCTGTCGGAGAGCGCCAACCTGCCGCGCTCGTATTTTCGCGGCCTGAATTTTCTGTTGAACGAACAACCGGACAAGGCGATCGACGCGTTCATCGAGGTCGCCAAGCTCGACCCCGAGACGGTCGAGCTGCACTTCGCGCTCGGCAACCTGTTTCGCCGCCGCGGCGAGACGGACCGCGCGATCCGCGTCCACCAGAACCTGCTGAGCCGCACGGACCTGCCGGTGAACGAGCGCGACCACGCGCTGTACGAGCTCGGCCAGGACTTCCTGAAGGCCGGCCTGCTCGACCGGGCGGAGGAGGCGTTCCACCGCCTCGCCGACGGCGACTACGCGCTCGGTGCGCAGCGGGCGTTGCTGACGATCTACGAGATCGAAAAGGACTGGAACAAGTCGATCGACACCGCGCGACGCATCGAGTCGATGAGCGACAAGCCGCTCGGCACCGAAATCGCGCAGTTCCACTGCGAACTCGCGCAGGATGCGCTGCAGCGCAAGAACACCGCGGCGGCCGCCGAGCAGTTGAAGCTCGCGCTGGCGGCGAACCCGCAAAACGTGCGCGCGACGATCCTGTCGGGCGACGCGGCCGAAGCGGCCGGCGATCCCGCCGCCGCGATCGGTCACTGGAAGCGCGTCGATACGCAGAACCCCGCCTACCTGCCGCTCGTCGCCGACAAGCTGATGAAGGCGTACATCGCGCTCGGCAAGCCGGTCGACGGCGCGGAGCTGCTGATGGGCTATGTCGATCGCTATCCGTCGAACGATCTGCTCGACATCGCGTATCAGCACATCGCGGGCATGCGCGGCCAGGACGCTGCGCACGCACTCGCGCGCGCGCAGATGGAGAAGTCGCCGAACCTGTCGGGCATGCTGCACCTGCTGGATGCGCAGATCGCCGCGGCCGACGAGCCGCGCCGTAAGGAGCTTGAAATGATGCGCGCGCTGATCCGGCAGCGCACCAAGAATCTGCCGCGCTATACGTGCCAGAATTGCGGCTTCCGGGCACGGCTCTTCTACTGGCAGTGCCCCGGTTGCAGCGGCTGGGAAACCTATGCGCCGCGGCGCGTCGAACCTGCGATGCCGGGCTGATCCCGGCGAGCGGCGCGACGCGTGGCGGTTGCCGCCGGCTTCGGCCGGGCGGCCAAGTTAGTCAATTACCGGGACGTACCGGAACATCTATGAAAATCACCATCATCGGCACCGGCTATGTCGGTCTTGTCACGGGTTCCTGTCTCGCGGAGATCGGCCACGACGTCTTCTGTCTCGATGTCGATCCGCGCAAGATCGAGATCCTGAACAACGGCGGGATGCCGATTCACGAACCGGGCCTGCTCGACATCATCGCGCGCAATCGCGCGGCAGGGCGGCTGCGTTTCTCGACCGACATCGAGGCGAGTGTCGCCCACGGCGAGATCCAGTTCATCGCGGTCGGCACGCCGCCCGACGAGGACGGCTCGGCCGACCTGCAATACGTGCTCGAGGCCGCGCGCAACATCGGCCGCCACATGACGGGCTTCAAGGTGATCGTCGACAAGTCGACGGTGCCGGTCGGCACCGCGCAGCGCGTGCGCGCGGTGGTCGACGACGCGCTCGCGGCTCGCGGGCTCGGCGGCAGCGTCGCGCATCGCTTCTCGGTCGTCTCCAATCCGGAATTCCTGAAGGAAGGCGCGGCCGTCGAAGATTTCATGCGGCCGGACCGGATCATCATCGGCGTCGACCACGACGAGACGGGCAGCGTGGCGCGCGAGAAGATGAAGAAGCTCTACGCGCCGTTCAACCGCAATCACGAGCGCACGATCTACATGGACGTGCGCTCGGCCGAATTCGCGAAGTACGCGGCGAACGCGATGCTCGCGACGCGCATCTCGTTCATGAACGAGATGTCGAATCTGGCCGACAAGGTCGGCGCCGACATCGAAGCGGTGCGGCGCGGGATCGGCTCCGATCCGCGGATCGGCTATCACTTCCTGTATGCAGGCGTCGGCTATGGCGGCTCGTGCTTCCCGAAGGACGTGCAGGCGCTGATCCGCACGGCCGGCGAGAACGGCCAGCCGCTGCGCATCCTGGAGGCCGTCGAGGCGGCCAACTCGGCGCAGAAGGACGTGCTGATCGGCAAGATCGAACAGCGCTTCGGCGCGGATCTGAGCGGCCGCACGTTCGCGGTGTGGGGCCTCGCGTTCAAGCCGAATACCGACGACATGCGCGAGGCGCCGAGCCGCCGGCTCATCGCCGCGCTGCTCGCGCGCGGCGCGACCGTGCGCGCGTATGACCCGGTCGCGATCGACGAGGCGCGCCGCGTGTTCGCGCTCGATTTCGAAGCAGGCGCCGACGCGCTCGCGCGTCTGCACTTCGTCGATACGCAGGATGCGGCGGTCGCCGGCGCGGATGCGCTCGTGATCATCACCGAGTGGAAGGAATTCCGCAGTCCGGATTTCACGCGCCTGAAAGCGGAGCTGAAGGCGCCGGTGATCTTCGACGGGCGCAATCTGTACGAGCCGGATGCGATGGCCGAGATCGGCATCGACTACTACGCGATCGGACGCCCGTATGTCGACCCCCAAACCGTTTCCCGTGGGTGAGCGCACGATGAGTTCTCTTCGCGAAGTGGTGCCGGTCCCGCGCGCGCAGCTGGCGAAGTCGCGCGTGCTCGTCGTCGGCGACGTGATGCTCGACCGCTACTGGTTCGGCAACGTCGACCGCATTTCGCCGGAAGCGCCGGTGCCCGTCGTGCACGTGCAGCGTCAGGAAGAGCGGCTCGGCGGCGCGGCCAACGTCGCGCGCAACGTCGTGACGCTCGGCGCGCAGGCGGGGCTGCTGTGCGTGGTCGGCTGCGACGAACCGGGCGAGCGGATCGTCGAACTGCTGGCCAGCAGCGGCGTCACGCCGCATCTCGAACGCGACGCGGCGCTGCCGACGACCATCAAGCTGCGCGTGCTGGCACGCCAGCAGCAGCTGCTGCGCGTCGACTTCGAGGCGACGCCGACGCACGAAGTGCTGCTCGCGGGCCTCGCCCATTTCGACACGTTGCTGCCGCAGCACAACGTCGTGCTGATGTCGGACTACGCGAAGGGCGGTCTGACTCACGTGACGACGATGATCGAGCGCGCGCGCGCGGGCGGCAAACCGGTGCTCGTCGATCCGAAGGGCGACGACTGGGCGCGCTATCGCGGCGCATCGCTGATCACGCCGAATCGCGCGGAGCTGCGCGAAGTGATCGGGCATTGGAAGTCGGAGGACGATCTGCGCGAGCGGGTCGCGAAGCTGCGCGCGGAGCTCGACATCGACGCGCTGCTGCTCACGCGTTCCGAGGAGGGGATGACGCTCTTCTCGGCGGCGGGCGAGCTGCATGCGCCGGCGCTCGCGCGCGAGGTGTACGACGTATCGGGTGCGGGCGACACCGTGATCGCGACGGTCGCGACGATGCTCGGCGCCGGCGTGCCGCTCGTCGACGCCGTGGTGCTCGCGAACCGCGCGGCGGGGATCGTGGTCGGCAAGCTCGGCACGGCCACCGTCGACTACGACGAACTGTTTCATTGAGCGATCGCCGCGGCCCGACCGAGCGCCGCGCGATCGTCTCGTCATTTTTCAGGCAGGATGACCATGACCCTCATCGTCACCGGTGCAGCCGGTTTCATCGGCGCGAACATCGTCAAGGCGCTCAACGAGCGCGGCGAGTCGCGCATCATCGCGGTCGACAATCTGACGCGCGCGGACAAGTTCCGTAACCTCGTCGATTGCGAGATCGACGACTATCTCGACAAGACCGAATTCGTCGAACGCTTCGCGCGCGGCGATTTCGGCAAGGTGCGCGCGGTGTTCCACGAAGGCGCCTGTTCGGACACGATGGAAACCGACGGCCGCTACATGATGGACAACAACTTCCGCTACAGCCACGCGGTGCTCGATGCGTGCCTCGCGCAGGGCGCGCAGTTCCTGTACGCGTCGTCGGCGGCGATCTACGGCGGCTCGACGCGCTTCGTCGAGGAGCGCGAGGTCGAGGCGCCGCTGAACGTGTACGGCTACTCGAAGTTCCTGTTCGACCAGGTGATCCGCCGCGTGCTGCCGAGCGCCAGGAGCCAGATCGCCGGGTTCCGCTACTTCAACGTGTACGGCCCGCGCGAGACGCACAAGGGGCGCATGGCGTCGGTGGCGTTCCACAACTTCAACCAGTTCCGCGCGGAAGGCAAGGTCAAGCTGTTCGGCGAGTACAACGGTTACGCGCCGGGCGAGCAGACGCGCGACTTCGTGTCGGTGGAAGACGTCGCGAAGGTCAACCTGTTCTTCTTCGATCATCCGGAGAAGTCGGGCATCTTCAATCTCGGCACGGGCCGCGCGCAGCCGTTCAACGACATCGCGTCGACGGTCGTCAATACGCTGCGTGCGCTCGACAACCTGCCGCCGCTCACGCTCGCGCAGCAGGTCGAGCAGGGCTTGATCGAATACGTGGCGTTCCCCGATGCGCTGCGCGGCAAGTACCAGTGCTTCACGCAGGCCGACCAGACGAAGCTGCGCGCGGCCGGCTACGACGCGCCGTTCCTGACGGTGCAGGAAGGTGTCGATCGCTACGTGCGTTGGCTGTCCGGCCAGGTTTAAGCGCGCGCGTCGCATCGCTAGACTGGGTCTCACGGTCGGCAGCCGCCGGCCGCTTTCATCGGAGATCCAGCACATGATCAGGAAATGGTTGGCCGCCGCGGCGCTGTCCGGCGTGATCGCGTCGGCCTGGGCGGCCGTCGACGTCAACACCGCGAACGAAAACGCGCTCGTCGGCATCAGGGGAATCGGCCCGGCGCGGGCCAAGGCGATTCTGGACGAACGCAGCGCACGTGGCCCGTTCAAGAGCGCGGACGACCTCGCATCGCGCGTGAAGGGAATGGGCGGCCATACGGTCGAGCGTCTTCAACAGGAGGGCTTGACCATCGGCGCGGCAGGCGCGGCCGGTGCGGGCACGGCTGCTGCCGGCAAGCCGGCAGCACCGAAGCCGGCCGCCGCGGCCGCCCGCACCCCACAGAAGTAGCGCACGCGCCACCACAAGATTCTTCAGGCGCCGTCGTTGGACGGCTTCCCGCGGCATGCCGCGGGTTTTTTGCGTGGCCCGTCGCGCGTGCGCGATCGCGCATCGCATCGCACCGGTATTCCATCGCCGCGAAGGGGTTGCCCGCGCGAGCGTCGGTGCTGGTTTACAATCGATCGATTGATCGGCCTCGCACTCACGGTATCCCATGGCTTACAAAACGATTGAAGACACGATCGGCAACACCCCGCTCGTGCAACTGGTCCGCCTGCCGGACGACGAGATTCGCGCGCGCAACAACGTCGTGCTCGCGAAGCTCGAAGGCAACAACCCGGCCGGCTCCGTGAAGGATCGTCCGGCGCTGTCGATGATCAGCAAGGCGGAAGCGCGCGGCCGTATCAAGCCGGGCGACACGCTGATCGAGGCGACGAGCGGCAACACGGGCATCGCGCTCGCGATGGCCGCTGCGATCCGCGGCTACAAGATGGTGCTGGTCATGCCGGAGGATCTGTCGGTCGAGCGCCGCCAGAGCATGGCCGCGTACGGCGCGGAAATCATCCTGACGCCGGTGAAGGGCGGCATGGAACTGGCGCGCGACCTCGCCGAGCAGATGCAGCGTGAAGGCAAGGGCGTGATCCTCGACCAGTTCGGCAACCCGGACAACCCCGTCGCGCATTACGAGTCGACCGGTCCGGAGATCTGGCGCGACACCGAAGGACGCGTCACGCACTTCGTGTCCGCGATGGGCACGACGGGCACGATCATGGGCACGTCGCGCTATCTGAAGGAGCAGAATCCGGCGATCGAGATCATCGGCGCGCAACCGGAAGACGGCTCGCGCATTCCGGGCATTCGCAAGTGGCCGGAAGCCTACATGCCGACGATCTTCGATCGCAGCCGCGTCGATCGCGTCGAGAACGTGAGCCAGGCCGCGTCCGAAACGATGGCGCGCCGGCTCGCGGCCGTCGAAGGCATTTTTGCCGGGATCTCGTCGGGCGGCGCCTGCGAAGTCGCGATGCGCATCGCGCGGCAGGTCGAGAACGCGACGATCGTGTTCATCGTCTGCGACCGCGGCGACCGTTACCTGTCGACCGGCGTGTTTCCTGCGTGATCGCGGCCCGCGGCCGCACGCCGTCGAGCCAATGAAAAAAGCGCCGCATCGAGCGGCGCTTTTCGTTTGTGCGAACGCTGCTTATTGCGCAGACGGGTCCGTGTCGGCGGGCGGCAGCGGCAGTGCGCCGCTCGCTTCCATTTGCGCCTTCACCGCTTCGCCGAGCTGATACACGCTGAGCGCGTAGAAGAAGCTGCGGTTGTAGCGCGTCAGCACATAGAAGTTCTTCAGCCCGAGCATGTACTCGGTCGCGTGTCCCGGCGACGGCAGGTCGACCACGGTGACCGGCGTACCGGCTTCGGTCGTGATGTTGACGGTCGGCTCGTTGAGCGTCATGCCGGCCCGCAGCAACTGCGACAGCGCCCAGTGCGGTTCGGGCTGACCGTCGGCGGCGGCTTGCGCGATGCCGAGGCTGCCGGTGTCCGGCGTGATCCGCCAGACCACCGGGCGATCGGTTTCCCAGCCGTGCTGCTTCAGGTAGTTCGCGACGCTGCCGATCGCGTCGGCAGGACTACTGCGCAGATCGACGTGGCCGCCGCCGTCGTAGTCGACCGCGTATTCGCGGATGCTGCTCGGCAGGAACTGCGGAATGCCGATCGCGCCCGTGTACGAGCCGAGCACGGTGGTCGGGTCGAGCTGGCTGTCGCGCGTCCAGACGAGGAAGTCCTCGAGGTTCTTGCGGAACGTCGCCTGGCGGCTGTCGCGATTCGGCGTGTCGGGATAATCGAACGTGAGCGTCGTCAGCGCATCGAGCACGCGGAAGTTGCCCATGTAGCGCCCGTAGATCGTTTCGACGCCGATGATGCCGACGATCACTTCGGGCGGCACGCCGAACTCTTGCGACGCGCGCTGCAGCGTCGCACGGTTCGCCTTCCAGAATTTCACGCCGGCATTGATGCGGATCGGCTCGATGAAGCGCGAACGATAAACGCGCCAATTCTTCACCGACGGCGTGGGCGCGGGCTTCACGAGCTTCACGGCGGTCGCCGAATAGCTGACGCGCGAGAACAGCGCATGCAGGCTCGCGGCGTCGAAGCCGTTGCGGCTCACCATCTCGTCGATGAATGCATCGACCTTCGCGTTGTTCGCGTAGCGCTGCGGAACGATTTCTTCTTCGAAGGTCTGGCCTTGCGGCGCCGGCTGCTGCGGTTGGGCCTGCGCGACGAGCATGCCGGCGGGCTTCGTCGGCTGCGTCTGCGCGTGCGCGGGCGAGACCGCGGCCGTGGCGGCGAGCGCAGCGGCGACGAGTGGAGCGCGAACGTGCAACAGCGTGGAGAGAAGGGCGGCGGGCTTGCTGGAATTCATGTCGAAGCGGGCGGACAGGGCGGTGGGGTACGGTGCAGTATACCCGACGCATCCCGCGCGCCGGGACGTGGCGGCGCAGCGTTGTGGTAAGTTAGCGGCGAATTCGCGGCAAGACGATGGACATCATTGATGGAGACCTGCGGCGCACCCGACGCCGCGGATGACAGCTTATGGCAACCGCCTTCTATACGCACCCCGACTGCATGCTGCACGAGATGGGAGAGTGGCATCCGGAATGCCCGGCCCGATTGTCGGCGATCCAGGATCAGCTGATCGCGAGCCGCATCGACGACCTGATCGTGCACGAATCCGCGCCGTTCGCGAGCGAGGTCGCGTTGGGTCGCGTGCATACGCAGGCTCATATCGACTACATCCGCAGCATGACGCCGGTCGACGGCTACGTCGAAATCGATCCCGACACGCTGATGAATCGCGACACCTGGCGCGCCGCGTTGCGTGCGGCCGGCGCCGCGATCGCGGCGACCGATGCGGTGATCGAGGGCCGCTACGCGAATGCGTTCTGCAGCGTGCGGCCGCCCGGTCATCACGCGGAGCCTGCGCGCGCGATGGGCTTTTGCTTCTTCAACAACGTGGCGATCGCCGCGCGGCACGCGCTCGACGTCCACGGCCTCGAACGCGTCGCGATCATCGATTTCGACGTGCATCATGGCAACGGCACCGAAGCGGCGTTCGCGAACGACGAGCGCGTGCTGATGTGCAGCTTCTTCCAGCATCCGTTGTACCCGTTCTCGGGCGCCGACCATCAGGCGCCGAACATGGTCAACCTGCCGATGCCCGCGCGCAGCAACGGGATGGCGGTGCGCGAAGCGGTCGACATGTTCTGGTTGCCGCGGCTCGATGCGTTCAAGCCGCAGATGGTGTTCGTGTCGGCCGGCTTCGACGCGCATCGCGAGGACGACATCGGCAATCTCGGGCTCGTCGAGGCCGATTTCGAATGGCTGACCGCGCAGATCGTCGAGGTCGCGCGCCGGCACGCGCAGGGCCGCATCGTCAGCTGCCTCGAGGGCGGCTACAACCTGTCGGCGCTCGCGCGCAGCGTCGTCGCGCATCTGCGCGCGCTCGCCGGCGTCTGACGCGCGCGGCGAGCTGCCGCGCATCGGCAAGCGGTCGCGGCTGCGCAGCTTGCCGGCCGCGACCGCGCCGCGCGACCTGCTCGGCTACCGGCGGGCGCAGCGCGTCCACGCAGCCCGCGCGACCTCAGCCGGCCGGCGCGTGCGCGTGAATCCACGCGATCAGCGCATCGATCACGCGCTCGCGCTCGAGATCATTCATCGTTTCGTGGAATCCGCCTTCGTAGAGCGTCAGCGTGCGATCGGGCGAGCCGACGTGCGCGCCGAACGCGCGGCTGCCGTCGGGTTCCGTCAGCTTGTCACTGGTGCCGTGATAGACGAGCACCGGCACGCGCAGCGAGCCGCGGCCGCGTTCGATGCGCGCCATCGCGTCGAGGAGTTCGGCGCCGGTGCGCGCGGGCACCGCGTCGTGGTGCACGAGCGGGTCGGCCCGATTGGCCGCGACGATCGCCGGATCGCGCGACAGCAGCGCCGCATCGATCCTGATCGCGGGGAAGCTCGGCCACACGCGGCTGATGAAGCGGCTCATCGCCAGCATCCAGCGCGGCACGTCGCGCCCTGGCGCGAGCGCCGGGCTCGACAGCACGAGGCCAGCGAGCGTGTGGCCACTGGCCGGCAGGCGTTCGATCGCATACAGCGCCGCAATGGCGCCGCCCATGCTGTGCCCCATCAGGAAGAGCGGCGTATTGCCGCGCGCGGCTTCGGCAACCAGCGCATCCGCGTCGTTCAGGTAATCGTCGAAGCGCTCGACCCACGCGCGCTTGCCCGGCGACCGGCCGTGCCCGCGCAGGTCGATCGCCAGCACCGAGATGCCCGCCGCGTTCAGCCGTGCTGCCAGCCGCTCGTAGCGCCCCGCATGTTCGGCGAGGCCGTGTACGAGCGCGACCGTCGCGCGCGGCGGCGCGCTGCCGTCCGCGGCCGGCCAGCGGTACGACGCCAGTTCGAGCCCGTCCGCGGTGCGCAGCCGGCCCATTCGCGCCGGGGGACACGCGGCCGGATCCCCGGCTGCGATGGCGGCTGCGGCGGCTGCAGCGTCGGGCGGCGTGATGGCGCTCATCTGGCGGTCTCCTTGTCGATTGATATTGGTGTTCCGGATCATAGTCGCGGCCTTCGCGCGCGGGAGCCGCGGCGCGCCTCTAATTTCACTGGGTTATGAAAAGAGCGAAATTGATTATTAAGGGGAATGAGGTGTTTGCGGTAAAATCGCCGGCTATTCCAGATGCATCTGGCGGCTGACCGGCGACCCTCGCCTGCCGGCCGCCGTTTTGTTTACATGATCGAATTACGCAATCTGTCGCAGCGTTTTCCCGGGCCGTCCGGCTGGGTGGACGCATTGCACAACGTCAACCTGTCGATTCCGCAGGGCGAGGTGTTCGGCATCATCGGCCGCAGCGGCGCCGGCAAGAGCACGCTCGTGCGCACCATCAACCTGCTCACGCGGCCCACCGAAGGCAACGTCGTCGTCGGCGGGCGCGATCTCACGGTGCTGCCGGCCGGCGCACTGCGCGAGGCGCGCCGCGAAATAGGCATGATCTTCCAGCACTTCAACCTGCTGTCGTCGCGCACGGTGTTCGACAACGTCGCGCTGCCGCTCGAACTGGCCGGCGCGAGCCGTGCCGAGATCGAAGCCGCCGTGCTGCCGCTGCTCGAACTCGTCGGGCTGTCCGCGCAGAAAGACCGCTATCCGGCCCAGATCAGCGGCGGCCAGAAGCAGCGTGTCGGCATCGCGCGCGCGCTCGCGAGCAAGCCGAAGGTGCTGCTGTCGGACGAAGCGACGTCGGCGCTCGATCCCGAAACCACGCGTTCGATCCTCGATCTGCTCAAGCGCATCAACCGCGAGCTGGGCCTCACGATCGTGCTGATCACGCACCAGATGGAAGTGATCAAGCAGGTATGCGATCGCGTCGCGGTGCTCGACGCGGGCCGCGTGGTCGAGCAGGGGCGCGTGATCGACGTGTTCCTGCAACCGCATCACGAAGTGACGCGCGCGCTGATCGGCGACGTGATCGCGCAGGAGCTGCCGCCGGCGCTGAAGGCGCGCGTGGCCGAGCGGATGAAGACCGGCAGCGGGCATCTGTTGCGGCTCGCGTTCACCGGCACGGGCGTCGACCAGCCGATCCTGTCGGAAACGATCCGCCGCTACGAGCTCGATTTCAACATCCTGCACGGCCAGATCGACGAGATCCAGGGTCAGGCGTTCGGGTCGCTCGCGGTGCTCGCCGGCGGCGAGCCGGGCAAGGTCGGGCAGGCGCTCGCGTTCCTGCGCGAGCAAGGTGTCGTGGTAGAGGAGCTTTCGTATGTTGAGTGAGATGTTCGATATGTTCGTGCAGTCGTTCTGGGAGACGCTGATCATGGTCGGCATCTCCGGGGCGGTCGGTGCGCTCGTCGGGCTGCCGCTCGGCGTGCTGCTCTATCTGACCGACCGCCAGGGCGTGCTGCAGAACCTCGGCGTGAATCGCGTGCTCGGCGGCCTCGTCAACGCGGTGCGCTCGACGCCGTTCATCATTCTGCTGGTCGCGGTCATTCCATTTACGCGGCTCGTCACCGGCTCGTCGATCGGCACGGCCGCGGCCGTCGTCCCGCTGACGCTCGCGGCGGCGCCGTTCATTGCGCGGCTCGTCGAGACGGCGTTGCGCGAAGTCGATCGCGGGCTGATCGAGGCCGCGCAGTCGATGGGCGCGACGACGTCGCAGATCGTCTTCAAGGTGCTGCTGCCCGAGTCGCTGCCGGGCATCGTCGCGGGTCTGACGATCACGTTCGTGTCGCTGGTCGGCTATTCGGCGATGGCCGGCGCGATCGGCGGCGGCGGGCTCGGCGATCTCGGGATCCGCTACGGCTACCAGCGCTACCTGCCGGAAGTGATGTGGACGGTGGTCGCGATCCTCATCGTGTTCGTGCAGATCGTGCAATCGTTCGGCGACTGGCTCGTACGCCGGCTGAGCCACAAGTAAAAAGACCTTCATCCTTCGGGGGAGACGATGCAACGACGCTTCATGCTCAAGTTCGCGGCCGCCATTAGCGCGGCTGCACTGTTCGCGAGCGCGCATGCGCAGGCCGAAACGATCAAGGTCGGCGTGACGGGCGGCCCGCACGCGCAGATCATGGAATACGTGAAGAAGGTCGCGGCGCGAAGCGGCCTCGACATCCGCATCGTCGAATTCTCCGACTACGTGCAGCCGAACGCGGCGCTCGCCGCGGGCGACCTCGACGCGAACAGCTATCAGCACGACCCGTATCTGCAGGCGCAGGTGAAGGACCGTGGCTACAAGCTGATCAAGGTCGCGGATACCGTCACGTTCCCGATGGGCATCTACTCGAAGCGCGTGAAGTCGCTGGCCGAGCTGGCGCCCGGTGCGCGCGTCGCGGTACCGAACGATCCGACCAACGGCGGCCGCGCGCTGCTGCTGCTGCAGAAGCAGGGGCTGCTGAAGCTGCGCGCGGATGCGGGGCTGAAGGCGACGCCGCTCGACATCGTCGACAATCCGCGCAAGCTGAAGATCGTCGAGCTCGATGCGGCGCAGATCCCGCGCTCGCTCGGCGACGTCGACGCGGCCGCGATCAACACCAACTACGCGATGGAAGCCGGGTTGAAGCCGAAGCAGGACGCGATCGCGATCGAGGGCCCGAACGGTCCGTACGCGAACGTCCTCGCGATTCGCGAAGCCGACCGCGCGCGACCGTGGGTGGCGAAGCTCGTCGCGGCCTATCGGAGCCCGGAAGTGAAGCAATTCATCGAACAGAAGTTCGGCGGCGCGGTGATCGCCGCCTGGTAAGCAGTCAGCGCGAGATGCAGGGCGCGCCCGGTGCCGATTAGAGTCGATGATCCAAATCCCGGGCTTTGCGCCCGGGTTTTTTCTCTTTTAAAATAGAACGATCGTTCGCTATTACCGGCGCGCCGTCGAGGAGCGCTATCCTCGGCGGCCATGATGGGCCCGCTTGGCCGCGCAATCACGGGGCCTCGCTATAGAATGGCCTCTGGTCGTATTCGTAACTTTGGAGCGTGTGCATGAAAATCCTGGTGCCAGTGAAAAGAGTGGTCGATTACAACGTGAAGGTCCGCGTGAAGTCGGACAACACGGGCGTCGACATCGCGAACGTGAAGATGTCGATGAACCCGTTCGACGAAATCGCCGTTGAAGAGGCGGTGCGCCTGAAGGAAGCGGGCGTGGCGACCGAAGTGGTCGCGGTTTCGGTGGGCGTGACGCAGGCGCAGGAAACGCTGCGCACGGCGCTGGCGATCGGCGCGGACCGCGCGATCCTGGTCGAGTCGACCGACGGCGTCGAGCCGCTGGCCGTCGCGAAGATCCTGAAGGCGC
>NZ_PQMX01000180.1:0-853 GCF_004368385.1 Burkholderia sp. B10
CTTCGCCTTGGCAGAACTGGACTTGAAGCGCCAGGATTCATTGCCCGTTTCGACGATGTGGCAGTGATGGGTGACGCGGTCCAGCAGCGCCGTCGTCATCTTTGCGTCCCCGAACACGGTCGCCCACTCGCCGAAGCTGAGGTTGGTGGTGATCACGACACTCGTGTGTTCATACAGCTTCGAGAGCAAGTGGAACAGCAATGCGCCACCGGTCTGGCTGAACGGCAGGTAGCCCAGTTCGTCGAGGATTACCAGGTCGACGTACATCAGCCTATGGGCGATCTGGCCTTGTTTGCCAATGGACTTCTCCTGCTCCAGTGCGTTGGTCAGCTCGACGGTCGAGAAGTAGCGCACGCGCTTGCCGTGGCGCTGCACGGCCTCAATTCCGATCGCTGAGGCGAGGTGCGTTTTGCCGGTGCCGGGGCCACCGATGAACACGACGTTGTGTGCGCTTGCGAGGAACGACAGGTCACTGAGTTCTCGAACCAGCGCTTCGTCGACGTGCGCCTGCGCGAAGTCGAAGCCCTTCAGGTCGCGGTGAGCCGGGAAGCGAGCGGCGGTCATCTGATAGGCGATCGAGCGCACCTGTCGCTCCGCCGTCTCAGCCATCAGCAGCTGCTTCATGAAGCGCTCCGGGTCGAACTCCGTGTGACGCGACTGCGCCAGCAGCTCTGGCCAGGTGCTCGCCATGCCATGCAGTTTGAGCCCCTTGAGTTGGGCGGCGATGTCGTTAGACATGACGGTCCTCCGGTGGGTTGGCGCGCAGGGTTTCGTAGCGGCTCACGTCGGCAGCCGGCTCTTCGGTAAGCTGGAGTTTCGTCGTCGCGAGGTTGGTACTCGTGGTGGGCGCCTT
>NZ_PQMX01000181.1:0-707 GCF_004368385.1 Burkholderia sp. B10
TCGCCTGTGATCGCCAAGGCATCCACCACATGCACTTGTTCGCTTGACCCTATAACGAGTCTGTCTCATCGACAGTCGTTACAGGTTGAGTTCTCGCGTTGTGCCGTATTCCAATTGAGTCGAACATAGAGTTCGAATCATCTTGAGATACATCGATACAATCACAACCCGGATAGTTTCCACGTCCATCTCAAGACGCTTCCGCTATCCAAATTACTTACTTCTTCCAGATTGTTAAAGAACGACAGCCGATATGGTGTTACTCATATCACTCTGACTGGCTCAATCGCCAATGACAAAAGCTCGACGCGTCGAACGCTTGTCATTGAGGATTGGTGGAGGCAGACGGGATCGAACCGACGACCCCCTGCTTGCAAAGCAGGTGCTCTCCCAGCTGAGCTATGCCCCCATGTACAGGTATTTCTCAGGTGTACCTACCGCCAGACAATGGTGGGTCTGGTTGGATTCGAACCAACGACCCCCGCCTTATCAAGACGGTGCTCTAACCGACTGAGCTACAGACCCCTGAGTCTGTCTTTAAATTTACAGCCGATAAGCGTGAGCGCTCAACTTTGCGAGAAGCTCTGGAAAGGAGGTGATCCAGCCGCACCTTCCGATACGGCTACCTTGTTACGACTTCACCCCAGTCATGAATCCTACCGTGGTGACCGTCCTCCTTGCGGTTAGACTAGCCACTTCTGGTAAAA
>NZ_PQMX01000182.1:0-566 GCF_004368385.1 Burkholderia sp. B10
TTTACCAGAAGTGGCTAGTCTAACCGCAAGGAGGACGGTCACCACGGTAGGATTCATGACTGGGGTGAAGTCGTAACAAGGTAGCCGTATCGGAAGGTGCGGCTGGATCACCTCCTTTCCAGAGCTTCTCGCAAAGTTGAGCGCTCACGCTTATCGGCTGTTGGTTTAGAAAGAAAGACTGTCTGTTGGCGGTTTTATCGGTTATAATACCGGCCGCTTTCGATAATCTTCAATGAAAAATATTCGAACGGTGTTTCGTTCGAGTCTTTCTCATTGGCGATTGAGCCAGTCAGAGTGATATGAGTAACACCATATCGGCTGTCGTTCTTTAACAATCTGGAAGAAGTAAGTAATTTGGATAGCGGAAGCGTCTCGAGATGGACGTGAAAGCTATCCGGGTTGTGATTGTATCGATGTATCTCAAGATGATTCGAACTTCATGTTCGACTCAATTGGAATACGGCACAACGCGAGAACTCAACCTGTAGCGACTGTCGATGAGACAGACTCGTTATAGGGTCAAGCGAACAAGTGCATGTGGTGGATGCCTTGGCGATCACAGGCGA
>NZ_PQMX01000183.1:0-541 GCF_004368385.1 Burkholderia sp. B10
GTCTGTCGGTCTGTCGGTCTGTCGGTCTGTCGGTCTGTCGGTCTGTCGGTCTGTCGGTCTGTCGGTCTGTCGGTCTGTCGGTCTGTCGGTCTGCCGGTCTGCCGGTCTGCCGGTCTGCCGGTCTGCCGGCAACGATACCCGTGCTTGCGCGTCTAGCCGGCCTGCGTCCCGCAGTTCGGACAAAAGCGCGCGTCGGCGGCGAGTGCTGCCTGGCAACGGCCGCACGCGCGGCCACGCTGCGATACGCCGCACTGCGCGCAAAATCGCGCGGCCGGCGCGTTGAGCGCACCGCAGCCCGCGCATACGAGTTGGCGCAACGACAAGTCGGCGCCGGGCACGCCCCGGCCGCCGGTCGGCGGCTGCCGGCCCCAGTCATGGCGATCGCGATCGCGGCCGTGCGCGTCGTGCGCGTCGTACAGTTCGCGGCCTCGCTCGCCGTGATGGCCGCCGCCATGGCCGCTCTGCGGTCCGCTGCCGTGCCCGCCGCCGTGTGAGCCGTGTGAGCCGTGTGAGCCGTGTGAGCCGTGTGAGCCGTGTGAGC
>NZ_PQMX01000184.1:0-539 GCF_004368385.1 Burkholderia sp. B10
GTCGTTAGACATGACGGTCCTCCGGTGGGTTGGCGCGCAGGGTTTCGTAGCGGCTCACGTCGGCAGCCGGCTCTTCGGTAAGCTGGAGTTTCGTCGTCGCGAGGTTGGTACTCGTGGTGGGCGCCTTCAACCGGCTCAGCACGTTCAGAACGTGCTCCCCACTGGGGCGTCCCGAGTCCAGCGCTGCCTGCACAGCAAGCAGCACGGCATCGAGTCCGTGTTCGCGCACCGCGGCGAGCACCTGCGTCATGATGCGATCGCCTCCCGGGTGCTTCAGTAGGTGTCGCTGCAACTGCTGCAGCGGCTGTGGCATCGTGACTGCGTATTTCGGACGAACGTGACCGGCCGTTTCGGGATCGTGACCGGCGATTTCGGCAACGTGACCGGTCATCTCGGGAACGTGACCGAGCGGACCGGAAGGCAGGATTGGCGTTGCGTATGACATCAACCACGCGGGCTATGCTCGCCGGCTTTGGCCGGAGACAGCATGCCCGCGCACCGGATGAACATGCGCATGATCAAGGACGTTTTACGACTTA
>NZ_PQMX01000185.1:0-473 GCF_004368385.1 Burkholderia sp. B10
GATTGTAACAGTTGCTGATAATGGTGGGAGTACAGGGAAAATCAGAGATGAAATGGATATACCAGCACCAGGAGACATCAGAAATGTGATTGCAGCTTTAAGTGATTCTGAGTCAGTTTTAAGCCAACTTTTTCAGTATCGTTTTGAAGAAAATCAAATTAGCGGTCACTCATTAGGTAATTTATTAATCGCAGGTATGACTAATATTACGAATGATTTCGGACATGCCATTAAAGCATTAAGTAAAATTTTAAATATTAAAGGTAGAGTCATTCCATCTACAAATACAAGTGTGCAATTAAATGCTGTTATGGAAGATGGAGAAATTGTTTTTGGAGAAACAAATATTCCTAAAAAACATAAAAAAATTGATCGTGTGTTTTTAGAACCTAACGATGTGCAACCAATGGAAGAAGCAATCGATGCTTTAAGAGAAGCAGATTTAATCGTTCTTGGACCAGGGTCATTATATA
>NZ_PQMX01000186.1:0-448 GCF_004368385.1 Burkholderia sp. B10
GTCCTCGTCCCAGCCGAGTTGCCAGAGATGGTTCAAGGCCAGGAGCGTCGTGGCGGCGTCGGAGCTGCCGCCGCCGATGCCGCCCCCCATGGGCAAGCGCTTGTCCAGCCAGATGTCGACGCCTTGCGGGCTGCCGGAGGCTTCCTGCAGCCCGCGCGCGGCGCGCACGATCAGGTTGCTGTCGTGCGGCACCCCGGCGATTTCCGTGTGCAGGCGTACCTGGCCGTCCTGGCGGGCTTCGAAATGCAGCTCGTCGCCGTGGTCGAGGAATTGGAACAGGGTCTGCAACTCGTGATAGCCATCGTCGCGGCGGCCGAGGATATGCAGGAACAGATTGAGCTTGGCCGGGGCTGGCAGGCTGAGGCGCACGCTCATGTCAGCGGCCGAGCTGGCGCGGCTGCCAGTCCTTGATCACCAGGGTGACGTCGAGGTCCTGGCCGTGCAGCTT
>NZ_PQMX01000187.1:0-441 GCF_004368385.1 Burkholderia sp. B10
GTCGTTAGACATGACGGTCCTCCGGTGGGTTGGCGCGCAGGGTTTCGTAGCGGCTCACGTCGGCAGCCGGCTCTTCGGTAAGCTGGAGTTTCGTCGTCGCGAGGTTGGTACTCGTGGTGGGAGCCTTCAACCGGCTCAGCACGTTCAGAACGTGCTCCCCACTGGGGCGTCCCGAGTCCAGCGCTGCCTGCACAGCAAGCAGCACGGCATCGAGTCCGTGTTCGCGCACCGCGGCGAACACCTGCGTCATGATGCGATCGCCTCCCGGGTGCTTCAGTAGGTGTCGCTGCAACTGCTGCAGCGGCTGTGGCATCGTGACGAACGGAGCGCCGTTGCGCAACGCGCCGGGTTTGCGCTCAACCAGCGTGATGTAATGGCGCCAGTCGTAGAAGGTCATGTGCCGCTCGAAGCTGCGTTCGTGGCGTGCGATCTCCTGGGCGT
>NZ_PQMX01000188.1:0-419 GCF_004368385.1 Burkholderia sp. B10
GATTTACATCATTCTGTTTTTCCTGATTGTCTACATTTATATTAGAGATTAAAGCGTTTTGATTTTCAGATGCCTCTGCTTGTCCGTTTGTCATAATATATAACATTGTAATTGCAACAGATACTAAACCGACTTTCATTTTACGTAACTTAAAATTTTCCCTCATGATATGCTCCCTCGAATTATTTTATAAATTCACTTCAATTTTTTCTATATTTCTGCCATCAATAACATCACCCATACGGTGTGTTTGTAACTTTTTATTCAATTCAAATGTGTAGAACCCACCATCTTTCATAGTAATTCGAATTTTACTGTCTTTAGGTTCTGTCTTATAAAGATCATGTTTATCAATTAATTGCTTTCTTAGTTTGAAATCAAGTTCTTTTAATGAAATTTCTTCTTTATTGATGCTATAG
>NZ_PQMX01000018.1:0-94522 GCF_004368385.1 Burkholderia sp. B10
GTTCTGTGCCGCGTTGGTCTACCGCCCAACTTTCGCGCGACGCTCTTCGTCGCGTTCCCTGCGGGCGGTGCCCGATACGCCGGTATGACCCCGCTTGCATCGGCGTCAGCGATGAACCATGCTCGTTGAACGGGCGCAGGTGCGGCTCGGCATCGATCGCGGTAGCGCGTACCGCATGTCCCGCATCTTTCATCACGCATCCCGCCCCGAAGCCCCGAAGCCCACAACCGCGTCGCGACAGCATGGCCCCGAACCTGCCCGAATGTTTCACCGATCGCGCCGACGCCGGGCGCCGGCTCGCGCATGCGCTCCACGGCTATGCGGACCGTCGCGACGTCGTCGTCCTCGCGCTGCCGCGCGGCGGTGTGCCGGTGGCGTTCCCCGTCGCGCAGGCGCTGCGCGCGCCGCTCGACCTGCTGATCGTGCGCAAGCTCGGCATGCCGTCCGATCCGGAGCTCGCGATCGGCGCGCTCGCGACGGGCGGCGCGATTCATCTGCGGCATGCGGCGATTCGCGCGATGGGCGTGACGCGCGACCAACTGGCCGACGTGATCGCGCGCGAAACCGCCGAGCTGCAGCGCCGCGACGCGCTGTATCGCGGCGCGCGGCCGCCGCTGCCGGTCGAAGGGCATGTCGTGATCGTCGTCGACGACGGTGTCGCGACCGGCGCCTCGATGCGCGTCGCGCTACAGGCACTGCGCGCGCGCCGTCCCGCGCGCATCGTGGCTGCCGTGCCCGTCGCGCCGGCCGGTGCCGCGCATATGTTCGACGACGTGGCCGACGCGTTCGTCACGGTGTTGCAGCCCGCGCGGTTCTTCGGCATCGGCCAGTTCTATGCGGATTTCGACCAGGTCGGCGACGACGAAGTGCGCGCGCTGCTCGACGCGGCACGCGTCCGGCACGACGGGATCAGCCCCGCCTGATGCGGCGCCGGCGCGGCCGCGGGCGTTCGGCTTCGGCCTGCGCGAACATCCGCTGCAGCGCCGGGTGGACGTCGGCGTGCCAATGGTCGCCAGTGAAGAGGCCGTAGTGATCGCACTCGTCGACATCGACGCGATGACGCTCGCCGGCCGTCAGTCCGCGACACATGTCGAGCGCCGCATGGGTCTGCCCGGCGCCGGTGACCGCGTCGCAGCGGCCTTCGACGGTCAGCAGCATGACGCCGCGCAGCGCGGCCGGCTCGACGCGCCGGCCGCCCACGTCCCACGTGCCGTTGGCGAGGCACATCCGCTGGAACACGATGTCGACGGTATCCAGAAAATACTCGGCCGGCATGTCGAGCAGCGCCGTGTACTCGCGCAGGGCGCGCCGTGCGTCGGCCAGCGCCGCCATGTCGACGCGCGATGCGGCGCGCGCGTAGTTTTCGATCAACGACATGAAACGCTGCGGATACAGCAGCGCGATTTCGCCCTGCTGAAGATAGGTCGGGAACACGTGACGGCCGTGGCCGGGGAAGCATGGCGGCACGATATCGATCAGATGACGGCGGCACCACGCGAGCGAATGCGACGCGGCCGTCGTGCCGAGCGCGCTGGGATTGACGCGCGCGTCGATTGGGCCGCCGATCAGCGTGATGCTCGCGGGCGGCGGCAGGCCGCGCGCGGCGCGCAGCGCGAGCGCGCCGAGCGCGGGCACCGTCGCCTGGCATACGGCGACGACGTGCAGCGGCCGAGCGTCGCTCGCGAGCGCGTCGACGAAGCCGTCGAGCGTCGCCACGTACTCGTCGAGTCCGAAGCGGCCCGCGGCGAGCGGGACGTCGCGCGCATTGACCCAGTCGGTCACGCAGACGTCGCCGTCCGCGAGCAGCGCCTCGACGGTTTCGCGCATCATCACGGCCGCGTGCCCGGCGAGCGGCGCGCACAACAGCACGGTGCGGCGCGTGCCGGCTTGCGCGAAGCGTCGCAACTGGCAGAACGGCGTGTGCGCGACGATCCGCTCGTCGATGCCCGGCTCGCGCAGCTCGAAGCGCGGCGGGCCGGCGGCCGGGCCGAGCAGCGGCTCGAACAGGTCGTCGTAACACGTGGACGCGCTGTGCGGCAGCGTCGCGGCCGGCCACACGTCGAACGCGTGACGCGTCGCCGCGCGCCAGGCGCGCATCCATTCCCGCTGCTGTTCGACGACGGCGTACCACATGGGAGACCTTGACGCGGAAGGGGCGTGAATCTGCATTATGGTCATTCCGGACGCGCCGCGGGTGTCCGATGCGTGACCGGGTGACGCGCATCAATCGCGCGAGGGGCCGCGCGTCGCTAGGCGGCCGCCTGCGTCGCTGCTACAGTCGATGGCCCTGGTTTGTCACTTGGAGCGTTTGCAATGAAGCTGATCGGTATGCTGGATTCCCCGTTCGTGCGCCGTGTCGCCATTTCGGCGAAGCTGCTGGACCTGCCGTTCGAGCACGAGTCGGTTTCGGTGTTTCGCCATTTCGACCGGTTCCGCGAGATCAATCCGGTCGTGAAGGCGCCGACGCTCGTGACCGACGATGGAGTCACGCTGATCGATTCCTCGCTGATCGTCGACTACCTCGACCATCTCGTCGCGCCGGAGCGGCGCCTGTTGCCCGAGGCCGTTGACGCGCGGTTGCGCGCGCTCGTGCCGGTCGGCTTCGCGCTGGCCGCGGCCGAGAAGACGGTGCAGGTCATCTACGAACAGGCGCTGCGGCCGGCCGACAAGCAGCACGCGCCGTGGCTCGAGCGCGTGCTGGGCCAGCTCGAGGCCGCGTACGGCGAACTCGAGCCGCTGGTGGCGGCCGCCAACGGCTGGCTCGGCGGCGCGCGGCTGCTGCAGTCCGACGTGACGGTGGCCGTCGCGTGGCGCTTCACGCAGTTCATGATCGCCGAATATGCGCCGCTCGCGCGGATCGAGCCGGCCCGTTATCCGGCGCTCGCCGCGCATTCGGCGCGGGCCGAGCAGCTTCCCGCCTTCGTCGAAACGCCGCTCGATTGAGCGCGGCGGCGCATCGCGCCGATATGCGAGCGAGCGCGGGGAACGCTCTGCGATCCGCTTGAGCCGCGCCGTGTCGCTTCGTGCTTCGTGCTTCGCGGTGCGGGCGTCCCGCACGGCCCGACGGCGCAGTTCGCCGATGGCCGTGCGATAGCCCCACGCACGTTGGTCCGACCCACGGCGCGGCTACCCGGCGCGTTCGCGCAACCCCGACACAGCCGCCCCCACAGGCCCCCGGACGACGCCGTCAGCCGCACCAGCCAAGGGCGTGGCCGATTGTTCACCGGCGGCAACAAGTGACTTCGCAAATGTGCCGTTTATCGGGATCAGGGTGATCCCTAGAATTCACTCCATCGAATATGCGTTGTCTGATGGAGCCGAAGATGAGAGCCCTGATCGAATCGAGCCTGTACCACCCGTCCGTCGTGTTGCCGCTCGCCGCGCTGACGCAGCTGATGGTCGAGCGCGATTTCAATCTCGGCCAGGTCGGCCTGATCGTCGCGGCGCGCGGTGCCCAGGCTGCCGTGTCGCGCTCGCGTGCGCTGATCTTCTGCCGCGAATGCGAAGCGCACGCCTGAACGCCGCTTCGGCGAACGAATAAAGGAACGCCCGGCCGGCAGGCGCCGGTCGGGCGAATCGGAGTAGATCTGGCCCCGGCTATTGCCGGGGTTTTTATTGGGCGCTCATTGGGCGCTTGTTGAGCACTCAGGCGCGTGCGGCCGACACGACGCCGTAGATTTCGGCTTCGTCCTCGTCGCGCAGCTGGCGCACCAGCTGGTGTGCTTCGCGGTGCGTCGCGACGGCCGGCGGCGAGCCCTTGAGCGGCTGACGCGCGGTCTCGGCGAGCGCGACGACCGACACGATGCCGATCACGGCGGCGCCCATCATGTAATAGGCGGGCATCATCAGGTTTTGCGTCACGTCGACGAGCCAGGCCGTCACCAGCGGCGTCGTGCCGCCGAACAGCGACACCGACACGTTGAAGCCGATCGCGAGCGCGCCGTAGCGGATCTCCGTCGGGAACAGCGCGGGCAGCGCCGACGGCATCACGCCGGTGAAGCACGACAGCAGCACGCCGAGGATCAGCAGGCCGCCGAACACCGACGCGGTGGTGCCCGCATGGATCAGCATCATCGACGGGATCGACAGCGCGAGCAGGCCCACGCAGCCGGCCAGCATGACCGGCTTGCGGCCGATGCGGTCCGACAGGCGGCCGGCCGCGAGCGTGAGCGGCATCATCAGCACCATCACGATCAGCACCAGCACGAGGCTGTGCGACTCGTCGAAGTGCAGCGTGGACGACATGAAGCTCGGCAGGTACGACAGCACCATGTAATCGGTCACGTTGAAGATCAGCACGAGGCCGACGCAGAGCAGGAGCGCGCGCCAGTTGGCGAACAGCGTTTCGCGAAAGCGCGTCTTCGGCACGGCCTTGTCCTGCGCTTCGCGCGCTTCGGCCTGACGCTTGAACGCCGGCGTCTCCTCGAGCTTCATCCGGATGTACAGCCCGATCAGGCCGAGCGGCCCTGCGATCAGGAACGGCACGCGCCAGCCCCACGACAGCAGCGCGTCCTCCGACAGCGACGCGGTCAGCAGCGCGACGACGCCGGCGCCCATCACATAGCCGATCAGCGTGCCGAACTCGAGGAAGCTGCCCATGAAGCCGCGGCGCTTGTCGGTCGAGAACTCGGCGATGAAGGTGGCGGCGCCGCCGTATTCGCCGCCGGTCGAGAAGCCCTGCACGAGGCGGGCGACGAGCAGCAGCACGGGCGCCATGATGCCGATCGACGCGTAGCTGGGGATCAGGCCGATCGCGAAGGTGCCGACGGCCATCATGATCATGGTGGCGGCGAGCACGCGCTGGCGGCCGATGCGGTCGCCGAGCGGGCCGAACACCATGCCGCCGAGCGGACGCACGACGAACGCGGCCGCGAACGTGCCGAAGGTGGCGAGCAGCTGCGCGGACGGGCTGCTCGACGGGAAGAACACCTTGCCGAGCGTGACGGCGATGTAGCTGTAGACGCCGAAGTCGAACCATTCCATCGCATTGCCGATGGCCATTGCGCTGACGGCGCGCTTGAGCAGGCTCTGGTCGACGACGGTGATGTCGTCCGCGGCGAGCGGGGCCTCGCCGGACGACGGGGAAGGGGAAGCAGCGATCGGGCTGACGTGTGTTGCGGTCAAGGTCATGCACTCCTTTGACTGCGCCGGAACGGATGGCCGTCCGACACGGTTTGCCGGCAAGCGCGAGGTCGTGTGCAGCGCGTCGGGGCAGGCCTTTGAGCACTTACTGCGCGAATGGCGGTAAAGAGCCGCAAGGGACTGCTTCGACGCGGGCCCGATGGGCCGCCGCGACGGTGCGCTCATGAAGAATGGGCCGCGTGATGCAGGCGGCGGATACCGGTGCGGACGAAAGTCCGGCGCTCCGGCAAGTGCCCCGGAAGGGCAACGAAACGAGAAAAGCGGGCCTGTCGGGCGGGCTTTCCTGTGGATGCAATGTCGATCGAAGCGCCGGCCTGCAGGCGCGGGCGGCATTCGATCGAGATCGAAAAAGAAAGAGATTCGAGGTTGAAACAGGCGACATGATAGCACGATGACAGACGATCGTGCAAATTGCTCGGAGTCGCCCGTCCCGCGGCGGTTCCGGCGCGGCTCGCGCGGGTATGATGGGCCGCGCCGGGCATGCCGTCGCGGGACCCTCGCGGACCCTGCGCGACGGACGCTCATTCCAAGAGGAACCGGATGACCGAACTGATCAGGATCGCGGCATTGTTCGCCGTTACCGCGGTGGCCGAAATCGTGGGCTGCTACCTGCCGTGGCTCGTGCTGAAAGGCGGGCGGCCCGTGTGGCTGCTGGTGCCGGCAGCGCTGTCGCTGGCGCTGTTCGCGTGGCTCTTGACGCTGCATCCGAGCGCGGCGGGGCGCACCTACGCGGCGTATGGCGGCGTGTACATCGGCGTGGCGCTGCTGTGGCTGCGGGTCGTCGACGGCGTCGCGCTGACCCGCTGGGACGCGGCCGGCGCGGCGCTCGCGCTCGGCGGGATGGCGATGATCGCGCTGCAGCCGCGCACGTAGGCGCGGGTGCAGTGCAGCGGAGCGGTCGGATGCGTCAGGCCGCTTCGACGGCGTCCACTTCGGCGGACGTGCGCCAGACGCAGGTGCCCTTGACCGACTTGTCCAACTCGTCGAGCTGCGCCTGGTGCGCGGCGAGCTCGTCGTCGCTGGCGGCGACGACCGGCAGGTCGAGCGACGCGAGCGAGATGCGCTGGCCGTTCGCCGTGCCGCCGTCGGCGCCTGCGTCGTCGAGCATGTCGATCACGAGGCTGTCCTGGCCGCGCGTCATCGCGAGATAGACCTCGGCGAGCAGCTCCGAGTCGAGCAGTGCGCCGTGCAGCGTGCGGTGCGCGTTGCTGATGCCGAACCGGTCGCACAGTGCGTCGAGCGAGTTGCGCTTGCCGGGGAACATCTGCTTGGCCTCGGCCAGCGTGTCGATCACGCCGTCGCAATGCTCGATGAACGGCGGCAGGCCGAGCCGCGCGAATTCGGCGTCGAGGAACCCGAGGTCGAACGGTGCGTTGTGGATGATCAGCTCCGCGCCCTTCACGAAGTCGCGGATCTGGTCGGCGACTTCCGCGAACTTCGGCTTGTCGCTCAGAAACTCGGTGGTCAGCCCGTGCACGGCCAGCGCGCCCGGATCGCTGTCGCGCTCGGGGTTCACGTAGATGTGCAGGTTGTTGCCGGTGAGCCGCCGGTTCAGCAGCTCCACGCAGCCGATTTCGATCAGGCGATCGCCCGAGCGGGGATTGAGGCCGGTGGTTTCGGTATCGAGAATGATCTGGCGCATGTCGGATAAATCGGGAAAGACGGTAGGGCGGCCGGCGTTCAGGCCGCGAGGGATTCGACGCCGCGATTCGCGAGCGCGTCAGCGCGTTCGTTTTCGGGATGGCCCGCGTGGCCTTTCACCCAGCGCCACTCGATCTCGTGCTGCGCGACGAGCGCGTCGAGCCGCTTCCAGAGATCGGCGTTCTTCACCGGGGTCTTGGCCGCGGTGACCCAGCCCTTTTTCTTCCAGCCGTGGATCCACTCGCTGATGCCTTTCTGCACGTACTGCGAGTCGGTATGGACGATCACGCGGCACGGGCGCTTCAGCGCCTCGAGCGCGGCGATCACGCCCATCAGCTCCATCCGGTTGTTGGTCGTGTTCGGCTCGCCGCCGAACAGCTCCTTTTCGCGGTCGCCGTAGCGCAGCAGTGCGCCCCAGCCGCCGGGGCCGGGGTTGCCCTTGCAGGCGCCGTCGGTATAGATGTCGATGGTGTCGATGGTCATGAATGTTCTTGATGGGTGGTCGGGGTGGCCGCCGGCGTGAGGCCCGGCGCGAGCACCGGCTTTTTCATCTTGATCGGGCCGATCAGGCGCATGCCGCGCACGCGCTTGACGGCCGTGACCATGTAGACGGCGCCGAAGATCGGCCACCAGCGGTCGCCGGCGGCTTCCATGAAGCCGTAGCGGGCCAGCCACTTGTCGGTGACGAGCGGCGGCCGGTAGCAGCCGAAGCGGCCGCGCTCGAGATCGAAGCCGAGCAGCTTGATCCAGTCCTTGAGCCGAATGAACGCGATCTGGTCGCGCGCGGCCGGCACGAACGGGCGGTTCGCCATGCGCCCGAACGATTGCCGCATGCCCCACAGGCTCAGTGAGTTGAAGCCGGTGATCACGAGCTGCCCTTCGGGCATCAGCACGCGTTCGGCCTCGCGCAGCAGCCGGTGCGGGTCGGACGTGAACTCGAGCGTGTGCGGCATCACGATCAGGTCGACGCTCTGCGACTCGAACGGCAGGTCGAGCAGGTCGCACCACGTGGTGCTGCGCTCGGCCGGCGCATGCTCGGGGGCGGATGCCTCGCGCGCCCACGGATACTGGTAGGGCGCGCTCGCGCCGCTGGCGGGATCGAGCACGAGGCCGCGATACGGCATGCGGTTCTCGCGCAAGGCATCGAGCTGCGGCAGCCCGAGCTGCAGCGCGTGAAACCCGAACACGTCGGACACGATCCGGTCGAGCTGCGCCTGCTCCCAGCCCAGCACGTAGCGGCCGGGCGGCGAGTCGGTCCAGGCGGGCCAGTCTATAATTTGAGGATCGGACATAACGATGATTGCGTGCCCATGAACGAGCTGGAATACGTGCCGGTGCCGGCATTCGAAGACAACTACATCTGGCTCGTGTCGGACGGCCGCGATGCGATCGCCGTCGATCCGGGTGAAGCCGCGCCGGTACGCCGCGTTCTGGCGGAACGCGGCTGGCGGTTGACCGCTATTCTACTCACCCACCATCACGCCGACCATGTCGGCGGTGTCGCCGCCCTGCGCGATAGCCAGCCGGACGATGCGCCGCTCGTCGTATACGGCCCGGCCGCCGAGGCGATCGGCGTCGTGACGCGGCCGCTGGCCGGCGGCGCTCGCGTGACGCTCGACGCGCCGGCGCTCGCGTTCGACGTGCTCGACGTGCCGGGTCACACGCGCGGCCACATCGCGTATTTCCAGGCGGCCGGCCACGGCGCCGCCATCCCTCACGTGTTTTGCGGCGACACGCTGTTCTCGTGCGGCTGCGGCCGCCTGTTCGAAGGCACGCCCGCGCAGATGCTCGCGTCGCTGGATGCGCTCGCGGCGCTGCCCGGCGACACGCGCGTGCATTGTGCACACGAATACACGCTGTCGAACATCCGCTTCGCGCTCGCGTGCGAGCCCGGCAATGCGGCGCTCGCCGCGTGGCGCGACGACGCGCAGGCGCTGCGCGCGCGCGGGATGCCGACGCTGCCGACCACGATCGCGCACGAGCGCGCGGTGAACCCGTTCCTGCGCGCGGACAGCGCGGCGATCCACGCGACGCTCGAGGCCGAGTTGCACGAAACGGTGCCCGACCGGTTGGCGGCATTCACGCTGATGCGCGAATGGAAAAACCGCTTCCGATGACGCAATCGGGAGGACTCCGTACCTCAGGCGCTACCTGTAAAAATTGCCCCAAACGTAGGATTTCGCTGAGTTTTCGGTGTTTTTATTGACGTGAAGCACGCACTTCCGTAGTATCGCCTGCAATTTCCAGCCGTCGGAAGCCGAGATTTTCATGCGACTTATATTGAGTGCGATGGTGGTCCTGCTGCTCGCCGCATGCGCGAGCCAGGGTCCTGTCGCCAACAACGCCGCCGATTCGCAGGCGGCGTCCAATTACCTCCGTAAATCAGCCACCGCGAAAGAAACCGTCGACGTCGACAAGCAGTCCGTCGGCGATCTGACCAGTGCGGATTCCGACCTGTGGGCGCGCATTCGCCGCGGCTTCCAGATGCCGGACCTGCAGAGCGACCTCGTCGACATGCAGACGACCTGGTACACGCAGCGTCCCGATTACGTGCAGCGCATGACCGAGCGCTCGCAGAAATATCTGTATCACATCGTCGAGGAACTTGAGGCGCGCCACATGCCGACCGAGCTCGCGCTGCTGCCGTTCATCGAATCCGCCTACAACCCGCAGGCGCTGTCGGTCGCGAAGGCGGCCGGCATGTGGCAGTTCATGCCGGGCACGGGCCGCACGTACAACCTGAAGCGCAACATGTGGCAGGACGAGCGCCGCGACGTGCTGGCGTCGACGAGCGCCGCGCTCGATTACCTGTCGCGCCTGCACGACATGTTCGGCGACTGGTATCTGGCGTTGGCCGCATACAACTGGGGCGAGGGCAACGTGCAGCGCGCGATCGCGCGCAACCAGGCGGCCGGCCTGCCGACCGATTACCAGAACCTGCGGATGCCGAACGAGACGCGCAACTACGTGCCGAAGCTGCAGGCGGTGAAGAACATTATCGCCAATCCGCAGCAATTCGGTTTGGCGCTGCCGGACATCCCGAACCACCCGTACTTCGTGACCGTCACCACGTCGCGCGACATCGACGTGGCGGTGGCCGCCAAGCTCGCCAATCTGTCGCTCGACGAATTTCGCTCGCTGAACCCGTCGTTCTCGAAGCCGGTCATTCTCGGCGCGACCGAGCCGCAGATCCTGCTGCCGTTCGACAACGCGGCGGCGTTCGAGAAGAGCCTGAAGGCGTACAACGGTCAGCTGTCGTCGTGGACCACCTATACGGTCAGCGAACGCGCGCGGCCGGCTGCGATCGCCGAGAAGATCGGCGTCGACCCCGATACGCTGATGTCGGTCAACAAGATTCCGGCCGGCATGCGCCTGAAGCCGGGCTCGACGATCGTCGTGCCGCGCGGCGACGACGATGACGAGGACATCAGCGCCGACGTCGCCGAGAACGGCGTGCTGGCGATGGAACCCGACGTGCCCGACACGCGCAAGATGCTGATCCGCGTGCGCCGCAAGCAGTCGATGGCCGCGCTCGCGGGCCGCTACGGCGTGTCGGTCGGCCAGCTGAAGGCGTGGAACCGCACGCATCGCGACATCGCGATGCCGGGTCAGGCGCTGGTGCTGCACGTGCCGGTCGGCCGCGCGGTGCCGGCCGAGCCGGGCCCGGAGCGGATCGCGACGTCGGCGGCCGGTGCGCACATCGAGCGCGCGAGCCTGTCGGTGGGCGGCAAGTCGCGCGGCGGCAAGCATGCCGCGGCGAAGCCGGCTGCGCATGCGGCGAAGGCGGCGCCCGCGAAGGCAGCGCCGAAGGCCGCCGCGCACAAGGGCAAGAAGAAGTAACCCACGCGGCCGCGCGCGCAGCGCGCTGGCCGGGTCGGGCGGCGCGATTGCGCGACGATCCGACACGAAGCGACGCCGTCACCGAGGTGACGGCGTTTTCGTTTGTGCGCGGCGGCGGGCGGGCGCTTCGCGCGGCGACCCGCGGCAACCCGCGGCAACCGGTTGCGAGGAGAGGGCGATGTCGGCGGTGCAGATCAGGGTGCTCGCGCTGTTTGCGCTCGGCTATTTCGTGTCGTACGTGTTTCGCGGCGTCAATCTCGGCTTCGCGCCGTTCGTCACGCACGAGCTCGGGCTGTCGGCGGCCGATCTCGGGCTGCTCACCAGTCTCTATTTTCTCGGCTTCGCCGGCGCGCAGGTTCCGGCCGGCGTGCTGCTCGACCATTTCGGCCCGCGCCGCGTGGCGGCCGGGATGTTGCTGTTCGCGGCCGCCGGCGCGGCCGTGTTCGGCACAGCGCATGGTCTGGGTACGATGATGGTCGGCCGGCTGCTGATCGGCGTCGGCGTGTCGGTGTGTCTCGGTGCGGCCTTCAAGGCGCTCGCGCAGCATTTCCCGGTCAGCCGGCTGCCGCTCGTCAACGGGCTCGTGATGGCCGTCGGCGGCCTCGGCGGCGTCGCGGTGGGTTCGCCGCTCACCTGGCTGCTCGGTCTGACGAGCTGGCGCGCGATCTGCGGCGGGCTCGCGGCGCTGACGCTCGTCGTCGCGGCCGCGATCGGCTGCGGCGCACCCGAGACCGCGCAGCCGCGCCACCAGGGCGGGCTCGTCAGCCAGTTCAAGGGCACGTGGCACATCCTCGCCAGTCGCGCGTTCTGGAAGATCTCGTCGTTCTCGATCGTCACGCAGGGCGTGTTCTACGCGATGCAGTCGCTGTGGGTCGGCCCGTATCTGCGCGATGTCGGGGGATTCGACGCGCAGCACGCGGCGCGGCTGGTGTCGGTGCTGGGCTTCGCGATGATGGCGGGGTGTGTCGGCTTCGGCGCGGCGGCGCGCGCGCTCGAGCGACGCGGCGTGTCGGTCCATGCGTTCTGCAGTGTCGGGATGGCGCTGTTCGTGGCGACGCAGGTCGCGATCGTCGCGCGTGCACCGCTGCCGCCCGCGCTGTTGTGGGCCGCCTACGGGATGTTCGGCGGCGTCGGCATCCTGACCTATGCGGTGCTCGCCGCCCATTTCCCCGCGCATCTGATCGGCCGCGCGAATACGACGCTCACGCTCGCCATCTTCGTGCTGATCTTTACGTTCCAGATCGGGATCGGTGTCGTGCTGTCGCGCTGGCCGGCAACCGACGGCCATTATCCGGCGAGCGCGCATGCGACGGCGTGGGGCGTGCTGCTCGCGCTGCAGCTCGCGAGCGCGGCGTGGTCCGCATGGCCCGCGCGCAGTGCTGGCAAGCGGGCCGATCCGGCAGTACGCTGAAGGGTGATGCGGCGGCGCAAACGGGGCCGCAGCAGCGGAGGCCACGGGCCGGCGATGGATGCGGCACGCGGCGCGCACGATCGGGCGCCCATGCCGATTGAAAATTAGGCCATTTTCGGACTATAATTTGAAAGTTTGTGCTGATCAACCTCGCACCCTAGCGCCTACCTCATTCACCCCGTTCATCCGCCGCACGCCGCCTGTCGGGCGATGCCGCGAAGCCTCGTGCGCGCTGCGCCGGCTTCGCGTGTCGACCACCCAGGGGCGTCAAGCCAGCGACCGACGCGCGTCCACGCAGCGCGGCGCTCGCGCGGCCGGGTAGACAGGTCGGCAGCAGGGTGTTCCCCAAGGAGCCTCCCGTGTTGCCGTCTTTTTCCCCCGCCTTGCTTGCACTCGCCGACGGCACGGTCTTTCGTGGTTATTCGATCGGGGCCGAAGGCCATACGATCGGTGAAGTCGTGTTCAACACCGCGATTACCGGCTATCAGGAAATCCTGACTGATCCGAGTTACGCGCGCCAGATCGTCACGCTTACCTACCCGCATATCGGCAACGTCGGCGTCAACGCCGAAGACGTCGAAGCCACGAAAGTCCATGCCGCCGGGCTGATCATCCGCGATCTGCCGACGCTCGCCTCGAACTTCCGCAAGGAGCGCACGCTCGGCGATTACCTGCGCGACGAAGGCGTCGTCGCGATCGCCGGCATCGATACGCGCAAGCTGACGCGCATCCTGCGCGACAAGGGCGCGCAGAACGGCTGCATCCTCGCCGGCTCGGACGACGAAGCAAAGGCCGTCGAACTCGCGCGCTCGTTCCCCGGCCTGGCCGGCATGGACCTCGCGAAGGTCGTGTCGACCGCCAAGCCGTTCGAATGGAAGCAGACCGAATGGCGTCTCGGCAGCGGCTACGGCATGCAGCAGGCGCCGAAGTACCGCGTGGTCGCCTATGACTTCGGCGTCAAGTACAACATCCTGCGCATGCTCGCCGAGCGCGGCTGCCACGTGACGGTGCTGCCGGCCCAGGCGAGCGCCGCCGACGCACTCGCGCTGAATCCGGACGGCATCTTCCTGTCGAACGGCCCCGGCGATCCGGAGCCGTGCGACTACGCGATCGCGGCGGCCAGGGAATTCATCGAGCGCGGCGTGCCGACCTTCGGCATCTGCCTCGGCCATCAGATCATGGGCCTCGCGGTCGGCGCGAAGACGCTGAAGATGAAGACGGGCCACCACGGCGCGAACCACCCGGTGAAGGATCTCGGCGACGGTCGCGTGGTGATCACGTCGCAGAACCACGGCTTCGCGGTCGATGCGGATTCGCTGCCCGCGAACGCGCGCGTGACCCACGTGTCGCTGTTCGACGGCACGCTGCAGGGCTTCGAGCTGACCGACAAGCCGGCGTTCTGCTTCCAGGGCCACCCGGAAGCGTCGCCCGGCCCGCACGACATCGCGTACCTGTTCGACCGTTTCACCGCACTGATGGACGCGGCGAAGCAGCGCAGCGCCTGACGCGATAGAAGCAACCGAAGCAAACGAAGAACGGGAGAGTCGCATCATGTTCGGCCACGCACTCGGCATCACCGATATCTGGACCTACGTGTTCGGCGTGGTGTTCATCATCCTGCTGCCGGGGCCGAACTCGATGTACGTGCTGTCGCTCGCCGCGCAGCGCGGCGTGAAGGCCGGCTATCGCGCGGCCTGCGGCGTGTTCGTCGGCGACACGGTCCTGATGGTGCTGTCGGCCGCCGGCGTCGCGTCGCTGCTGAAGGCGAACCCGCTGCTGTTCTCGGTCGTCAAGTACGGCGGCGCCGCGTATCTGCTGTACATCGGCGCCGGGATGCTGCGCAGCGCGTGGCGTAAGCTGCGCGCGGGCGCGGACGCCGCGGCCGACACGACCGACGCGCCGCAGCCGCCCGCCGGCGAGCGCTCGTTCGACACGCCGTTTCGCAAGGCGCTGGTCGTGAGCCTGCTGAACCCGAAGGCGATCCTGTTCTTCATCTCGTTCTTCATCCAGTTCGTCGACCCGGCATTCCCGCATCCCGCGCTGTCGTTCGTCGTGCTCGGGGCGATCGCGCAAAGCGCGAGCTTCCTGTACCTGAGCACGCTGATCTTCGCGGGCGCACGGCTCGCCGAGCATTTCCGCCGTCGCCGCAAGCTCGCGGCCGGCGCGGCGAGCAGCGTGGGCGGCCTGTTCATCGGTTTCTCGGTCAAGCTCGCGCTTGCCACCATGAGCTGAGCGCGGCCCGCCGACCCACGACAAAGATTACTTACTGAATTCACAAGCCATGCCAAAACGCACAGACATCAAAAGCATCCTCATCATCGGCGCCGGCCCGATCATCATCGGCCAGGCGTGCGAGTTCGACTACTCGGGCGCACAGGCATGCAAGGCGCTGCGTGAGGAGGGCTACAAGGTCGTTCTCGTCAACAGCAACCCGGCGACGATCATGACCGACCCGAACACGGCCGACGTCACGTACATCGAGCCGATCACGTGGGAAGTCGTCGCCCGCATCATCGAGAAGGAGCGCCCCGACGCGATCCTGCCGACGATGGGCGGCCAGACCGCGCTGAACTGCGCGCTCGACCTGCATCACCACGGCGTGCTCGAGAAGTTCGGCGTCGAGCTGATCGGCGCGTCGCCGGAAGCGATCGACAAGGCCGAAGACCGCCAGAAGTTCAAGGAAGCGATGACCAAGATCGGGCTCGGCTCCGCGAAGTCGGGCATCGCGCACTCGATGGAAGAAGCGACGAAGGTGCACGCCGAGATCATGGCGGAGACGGGCGGCAGCGGCTACCCGGTCGTGATCCGTCCGTCGTTCACGCTCGGCGGCTCGGGCGGCGGCATCGCGTACAACCGCGAGGAATTCGAGGAGATCTGCAAGCGCGGCCTCGACCTGTCGCCGACGCGCGAGCTGCTGATCGAAGAGTCGCTGCTCGGCTGGAAGGAATACGAGATGGAAGTCGTGCGCGACCGCGCCGACAACTGCATCATCGTGTGCTCGATCGAAAACCTCGACCCGATGGGCGTGCATACCGGCGACTCGATCACGGTCGCGCCGGCGCAGACGCTGACCGACAAGGAATACCAGATCCTGCGTAACGCATCGCTCGCGGTGCTGCGCGAGATCGGCGTCGATACGGGCGGCTCGAACGTGCAGTTCTCGATCAACCCGAAGGACGGCCGCATGGTCGTCATCGAGATGAACCCGCGCGTGTCGCGTTCGTCGGCGCTCGCGTCGAAGGCGACCGGCTTCCCGATCGCGAAGGTCGCGGCGAAGCTGGCGGTCGGCTACACGCTCGACGAGCTGAAGAACGAAATCACCGGCGGCCAGACGCCGGCGTCGTTCGAGCCGACGATCGACTACGTCGTCACGAAGATCCCGCGTTTCGCGTTCGAGAAGTTCCGTGAGGCCGATTCGCGCCTGACCACGCAGATGAAGTCGGTCGGCGAAGTGATGGCGATCGGTCGCACGTTCCAGGAGTCGTTCCAGAAGGCGCTGCGCGGCCTCGAAGTCGGCGTCGACGGGCTCGACGAGAAGTCGACCGACCGCGACGAGATCGCGATCCAGATCCACGAGCCGGGCCCGGATCGGATCTGGTACGTCGGCGACGCGTTCCGCATCGGCATGACGGCCGAAGAGATCTTCGCTGAAACGTCGATCGATCCGTGGTTCCTCGCGCAGATCGAGCAGATCATCCTGAAGGAAAAGGCGCTGTCGGGCCGCACGCTCGCGTCGCTGACGTTCGACGAGCTGCGCTTCCTGAAGCAGAGCGGCTTCTCGGACCGCCGCCTCGCGAAGCTGCTCGGCGCGACGCCGGAAGACGTGCGCCGCCGCCGCGTGGAGCTGAACGTGCGCCCGGTCTACAAGCGCGTCGACACCTGCGCGGCCGAGTTCGCGACCAAGACGGCCTACATGTACTCGACCTACGAGGAAGAGTGCGAGGCGCAGCCGACCACCAACAAGAAGATCATGGTGCTGGGCGGCGGCCCGAACCGGATCGGCCAGGGCATCGAGTTCGACTACTGCTGCGTGCACGCGGCGCTCGCGATGCGCGAGGACGGTTACGAAACGATCATGGTCAACTGCAACCCGGAAACGGTGTCGACCGACTACGACACGTCCGACCGCCTGTACTTCGAGCCGCTGACGCTGGAAGACGTGCTCGAGATCGTCGACAAGGAAAAGCCGGTCGGCGTGATCGTGCAGTACGGCGGCCAGACGCCGCTGAAGCTCGCGCTCGACCTCGAGGCGCACGGCGTGCCGATCGTCGGCACGTCGCCGGACATGATCGACGCGGCCGAAGACCGCGAACGCTTCCAGAAGCTGCTGCAGGACCTCGGCCTGCGCCAGCCGCCGAACCGCACGGCCCGCGCAGAAGAAGAGGCGCTCGCGCTGGCGGCCGAAATCGGCTATCCGCTGGTCGTGCGCCCGTCGTACGTGCTCGGCGGCCGCGCGATGGAAATCGTCCACGAGCCGCGCGACCTCGAGCGCTACATGCGCGAGGCCGTGAAGGTGTCGAACGATTCGCCGGTGCTGCTCGACCGCTTCCTGAACGACGCGATCGAATGCGACGTCGACTGCATCTGCGACGGCGAAGCGGTGTTCATCGGCGGCGTGATGGAGCACATCGAGCAGGCGGGCGTCCACTCGGGCGACTCGGCATGCTCGCTGCCGCCGTACTCGCTGTCGAAGGAAACCGTGGCCGAGCTGAAGCGCCAGACCGGCGCGATGGCCAAGGCGCTGAACGTGGTCGGCCTGATGAACGTGCAGTTCGCGATCCAGCAGGTGCCGCAGGCGGACGGTTCGAAGCAGGACGTCATCTACGTGCTCGAAGTGAACCCGCGCGCGTCGCGCACGGTGCCGTACGTGTCGAAGGCGACCAGCTTGCCGCTCGCGAAGATCGCGGCGCGCGCGATGGTCGGCCAGAAGCTCGCGCAGCAGGGCGTGACGAAGGAAGTCGAGCCGCCGTACTTCAGCGTGAAGGAAGCGGTGTTCCCGTTCGTCAAGTTCCCGACCGTCGACCCGGTCCTCGGGCCGGAAATGCGTTCGACCGGTGAAGTGATGGGCGTCGGCCGCACGTTCGGCGAGGCGCTGTTCAAGTCGCAGCTCGCGGCCGGCTCGCGCCTGCCGGAGTCGGGCACCGTGCTGCTGACCGTGATGGATGCGGACAAGCCGAAGGCCGTCGAAGTCGCGCGCATGCTGCACGACCTCGGCTACCCGATCGTCGCGACCAAGGGCACTGCCGCCGCGATCGAAGCGGCCGGCGTGCCGGTGAAGGTCGTGAACAAGGTGAAGGACGGTCGTCCGCACATCGTCGACATGATCAAGAACGGCGAGATCGCGCTCGTCTTCACGACGGTCGACGAGACGCGTCAGGCGATCGCCGATTCGCGCTCGATCCGCATGAGCGCGCAGGCGCACAAGGTCACGTACTACACGACGATGTCGGGCGCGCGTGCGGCCGTCGAAGGCCTGCGCTACCTGAAGGATCTGGAAGTCTATGATTTACAAGGTCTTCACGCTCGCCTAAACTAAGCGTTCAGTTACCTGTCGAAGCAACACGTGCCGCGGTTAAGCGGTGTTTCCGGTTCGCCGGAAACGCGCTTAATCGCGGTGATTTTTTTTATAGCCGTTTTTAGCGATTGACCCGTTTATGAGCACCATTCCGTTGACAAAGCGTGGCGCAGAGCAACTGCGCGATGAATTGCAGCGCCTCAAGTCCGTCGAGCGGCCGGCCGTGATCAACGCGATCGCCGAGGCCCGCGCACAGGGCGATCTGTCCGAAAACGCCGAATACGACGCCGCGAAGGAAAAGCAGGGCTTCATCGAGGGCCGCATCGCGGAAATCGAATCGAAGCTGTCCGCCGCGCAGGTCATCGATCCCACCGTGCTCGACGCCGAAGGCCGCGTGGTGTTCGCGTCGACCGTCGAACTCGAGGATCTCGAGTCGGGCGACACCGTCAAGTACCAGATCGTCGGCGACGACGAAGCCGACATCGATCACGGCCTGATTTCGGTCAGCTCGCCGATCGCACGTGCGCTGATCGGCAAGAGCGAAGGCGACGTCGCGGCCGTGCAGGCGCCGGGCGGCGTGCGCGAATACGAGATCATCTCGGTCAGTTACATCTGAAGCGGGGCAACGTGATGCCGCATCGCGTGTTCCGTCTGCTGTCGGCCGTATGGGTCGGCAGCCTGCTGACGATCGGGTATGCGGTCGCACCCGTGCTGTTCAGGACGCTGGAGCGGATGACGGCCGGTTCGGTCGCCGCCCAGCTGTTTCGTATCGAGGCGATTCTCGGTGTCGTGTGCGGCGTGTTGCTGCTCGCGCTGTCGAACCAGCAGGTGCGGCGCGGCAGCGGCGATTATCGGCGCGTGCGCTGGATCGTCGCCGCGATGATCGCGTGCGTGCTGATCGGCTATTTTGCGCTGCAGCCGTTCATGAATGCGCTGCGGGTGGCCGCGATGGATGCGGGCACCGATATCGCGAACTCGCCGTACGCGAGCCGCTTCGGGATGCTGCACGGCGTCTCGAGCCTGTTCTATCTGGTCGAGAGCGTGCTGGGGCTGATGCTGATCTGGCGTTTGCCGGCGCGCGACGCGTAAGCGACCAAATGACCAAACGGCCGGCGCGACACGGGACACCCCGTGCCGCGCGCCCGTGTTACTTGCCCTGGTGCGGCCGCTTCGTGCTGGCCTGACGCTTTTTCGCACGCTTCACGGTGCCGCCCGCGGTCACGCGCTCGTTGCCGCGCACGAGGACCTTGACCGGCTTCGGGCGACGTACGGGGCTCGCGTTCGGCGACACCTTGACGACCTTCACGGTGCGCGGCGCACGGCCTTTGCGATCCTCGGCGGCTTCGGCTGCGCTCGGCAGCGCGCCGGCGCGGCGGCGGGACGGAGCGGCGACGGGCGCCTCGGGCTTCCAGATCACCAGCAGCTTGCCGATGTGCTGGATCGGCGCCGCGTTCAGGCGATCGCAGATCTCGTCGTAAATCGCGACGCGCTCGTCGCGCTCGTCGCCGAACACGCGGATCTTGATCAGCTGGTGGGCGGCAAGGTGGACCTTGATTTCCTTCAGCACGGCGTCGGTGAGCCCCTCGGCGCCGATCAGCACGACGGGCTTGAGCGCATGGGCCTGGGAGCGCAGCGCGGAGCGCTCGGCGGGGGAAAGCGAAAGGGCGGGCATGGAAATGTCGAAATCTAAATAAGGGCGCGCTGCATCAGATGCGAACGCGGTAAGTTACCGCGTCAGCCGCGCGCCGAAACCACGTAAAATCGCGGCTTGGGCCCCGAAAGGGGCCGCAGCCGCGCGAATAAGACGCGTATTATCCGCCAAAAGCCCGGCTTCACGAAGCAAATAGCAGCAATCACTCTCTCGAATGGCAAAAAACCGCTTTAACCAGCACTGGCTGCACGATCACATCAACGACCCGTACGTCAAAATGGCGCAGCGGGAGGGCTATCGCGCGCGCGCGGCGTACAAGCTCAAGGAAATCGACGAGCAGGACAAGCTGATCCGTCCGGGTCAGGTGATCGTCGATCTCGGCGCCGCGCCCGGCAGCTGGAGCCAGTACGCGCGCAACAAGCTCGCGCAGGGCAAGCAGCGCGACGCGCAGCGCGAAGGCGGCATCGACGGCACGATCATCGCGCTCGACCTCCTGCCGATGGAGCCCATCGCCGACGTGCACTTCCTGCAGGGCGACTTCCGCGAGGACGACGTGCTGCATCAGCTCGAAGGCGTGCTCGAAGGTCGGCCGGTGGATCTTGTTATTTCCGACATGGCCCCCAACCTGTCCGGAGTGGCGTCGGCAGACGCCGCGCGCATCGAGCACATCTGCGATCTGGCGCTCGAGTTCGCGCAGAATCACCTGAAGCCGGAGGGCGCGCTGCTCGTGAAGTGTTTCCACGGTAGCGGCTACAGCCAGATCGTCGAAAAGTTCAAACAGCAGTTTAAGGTCGTCGCACCACGCAAACCCAAGGCGTCTCGCGACAAATCGTCCGAAACGTTCATTTTGGGTCGGCAGCTCAAGCATCCGCGGTGACGCGGAGCGGGATGCCGCAAACGGGCTCCGGCCCTTGCCAGACAAGCGCAGCGCTATCGTGGCGTTTGTCAATGCTTATGGCAGGGGTGGTCGGACTGGATTAGAATGACCGAGGAGCGCCGCAAGGAAAATGTAGGCGCTCGTCTACGAGTGAAGGAGTGGTGCTTTGAACAACAATATGTTTTCGAAGGCAGCAGTGTGGCTGGTGATTGCACTGGTGCTGTTTACAGTGTTCAAGCAGTTCGACAAGCCCCGCGTCCAGGAAGGTGTGTCCTATTCGCAGTTCATGGACGACGCCAAGAACGGCAAGGTCAAGAACGTCGTCGTGCAGGGGCGCAACCTCACCGTCACTCCGGCTGATGGCCAGAAATACCAGATCGTGTCGCCCGGCGACATCTGGATGGTCGGCGATCTGATGAAGTACGGCGTGCAGGTCAGCGGCAAGGCCGACGACGAGCCCAATGCGCTGATGTCCGCGCTGTATTACCTCGGGCCGACGATCCTCATCATCGTGTTCTGGTTCTACATGATGAGACAGATGCAGGGAGGCGGCAAAGGCGGCGCATTCTCGTTCGGGAAATCGCGCGCGCGTCTGATCGACGAGAACAACAACGCAGTCAACTTCTCCGACGTCGCGGGCTGCGACGAAGCGAAGGAAGAGGTGTCCGAGCTCGTCGACTTCCTGCGCGACCCGCAGAAATTCCAGAAGCTGGGCGGCCGCATTCCGCGCGGCGTGCTGCTGGTCGGCCCTCCGGGTACCGGCAAGACGCTGCTCGCCCGCGCGATCGCCGGTGAAGCGAAGGTGCCGTTCTTCAGCATCTCCGGTTCCGACTTCGTCGAAATGTTCGTCGGCGTGGGCGCGGCCCGCGTGCGCGACATGTTCGAGCAGGCGAAGAAGCACGCACCGTGCATCGTGTTCATCGACGAAATCGACGCGGTCGGTCGCCATCGCGGCGCCGGCATGGGCGGCGGCAACGACGAACGCGAGCAGACGCTGAACCAGATGCTGGTCGAGATGGACGGCTTCGAGGCGAACTCGGGCGTGATCGTGATCGCCGCGACGAACCGCTCCGACGTGCTCGACAAGGCGCTGCTGCGCCCGGGCCGTTTCGACCGTCAGGTCTATGTCGGGCTGCCGGACATCCGCGGCCGCGAGCAGATCATGCGCGTGCACCTGCGCAAGGTGCCGATCGCCAACGACGTCGACGCAGCCGTCATCGCACGCGGCACGCCGGGCTTCTCGGGCGCCGATCTCGCCAACCTCGTCAACGAAGCGGCGCTGTTCGCCGCACGCCGCGGCAAGCGGATCGTCGAAATGCAGGATTTCGAGGACGCGAAGGACAAGATCTTCATGGGTCCGGAGCGCAAGTCGGCCGTCATTCGCGAGGAAGCGAAGCGGGCGACGGCTTATCACGAGTCGGGCCATGCGGTCATCGCCAAGCTGCTGCCGAAGGCCGACCCCGTGCACAAGGTCACGATCATCCCGCGCGGTCGCGCGCTGGGCGTCACGTGGCAGCTGCCGGAGCATGACAACGAAACGTACTCGAAGGATTATCTGCTCGACCGTCTGGCGATCCTGTTCGGCGGCCGCGTGGCCGAGGAGCTGTTCCTGAACCTGATCAGCACCGGCGCGTCGGACGACTTCAACAAGGCGACGCAGACGGCGCGCGCGATGGTCGCCCGGTTCGGGATGACCGATGCGCTCGGGCCGATGGTCTACGTCGACGACGAGAGCGACAACGGCCCGTTCGGGCGCGGCTTCACGCGCACGATCTCGGAAGCGACGCAACAGAAGGTCGACGGCGAAATCCGCCGCGTGCTCGACGAGCAGTACAACCTCGCGCGGCGCCTGCTCGAAGAGAACCGCGACAAGGTCGAGGCAATGACGGCCGCGCTGATGGAGTGGGAAACGATCGACGCCGATCAGATCAACGACATCATGGAAGGGCGCCCGCCGCGCTCGCCGAAGAGTTCGCCGGCGGTCGGCGGCGACTCGTCGGGCGGCGGCACGACCGCCGAGGTGAAGACCGGCAACGCGCCGGCGCCGGCTTCCCCGGCCTGACCTTCGTAGTCGCTCCGTTCACGGGCTGGTGTGGCTTCACACCGGCCCGTTTTGCATTCATCAACGCATCCCTCCCGTGTCCGAATCCGCAGTCAGCGTATCCGCTCCCGCGCCGCTCCAGTGCGGCCGCTTCTCGCTCACCTTCGAGCGCCCGCTCGTGATGGGCATCCTCAACGCCACACCCGATTCGTTCTCCGACGGCGGCCGCTTCCTCGCGCGCGACGATGCGTTGCGCCAGGCCGAGCGGATGATGGCCGACGGTGTCGATCTGATCGACATCGGCGGCGAATCGACGCGCCCCGGCGCGCCGCCCGTGCCGCTCGACGAGGAGCTCGCGCGCGTGATCCCGCTCGTCGAAGCGTTGCGCCCGCTCGACGTGCCGCTGTCGATCGACACGTACAAACCAGCGGTGATGCGCGCGGCGCTCGAGGCCGGCGCCGACCTGATCAACGACATCTGGGGGTTCCGACAGCCGGGCGCGATCGACGCGGTGCGCGACGGCAACTGCGGGTTGTGCGCGATGCACATGCTCGGCGAGCCGCAGACCATGCAGGTGGGCGAGCCGGACTACGACGACGTCGTCGTCGACGTGCACGACTTTCTCGCCGCGCGCGCGCAGGCGCTGCGCGATGCGGGCATCGCGCCGCAGCGGATCTGCGTCGACCCGGGCTTCGGCTTCGGCAAGGCGGTGATCGACGACAACTACGCGCTGCTGGCCGCGTTGCCCGACACGGCGCCGCTGCGGCCCGACGGGCGCGCCTATCCGATCCTCGCGGGCATGTCGCGCAAGTCGATGCTCGGCGCGGTGATCGGCGGCAAGCCGCCGCTCGAGCGCGTCGCGGCGAGCGTGGCGGCGGCCGTGTGCGCGGTCGCACGCGGCGCCGCGATCGTGCGCGTGCACGACGTGGCCGCGACGGTCGATGCATTGAAAGTTTGGAACGCCGTGCGCGAAGCCGCGCGGCAACGATAAGTCAGAGTTCAGGAAAGACGAAGGAGGAAGGTTCGCATGGGACGTCGATATTTTGGCACGGACGGCATTCGCGGGACGGTCGGCGATACGCCGATCACGCCCGATTTCGTGTTGCGTCTCGGCTATGCCGCGGGCAAGGTGCTGGCCGGCGCCGCGGACGGCGCGACGGGCGCGCGACCGACGGTGCTGATCGGCAAGGACACGCGCGTGTCGGGCTACATGCTCGAGGCGGCGCTCGAGGCCGGCTTCTCGGCGGCGGGCGTCGACGTGATGCTGGCCGGCCCGATGCCGACGCCGGGTGTCGCATATCTGACGCGCGCGCTGCGGCTGTCGGCCGGCGTCGTGATCAGCGCCTCGCACAACCCGTATCAGGACAACGGCATCAAGTTCTTCTCGGCCGACGGCAACAAGCTGCCCGACGAAACCGAGGCCGAGATCGAAGCGTGGCTCGACAAGCCGCTCGAATGCGCATCGTCGGACCGGCTCGGCAAGGCGCGCCGGCTCGACGACGCGGCCGGCCGCTACATCGAGTTCTGCAAGAGCACGTTCCCGGCCGCCTACGACCTGCGGGGGCTGAAGCTCGTGATCGACTGCGCGCACGGCGCCGCCTACCAGATCGCGCCGCACGTGTTCCACGAACTCGGCGCGGACGTGATCCCGATCGGCGTCGCACCGAACGGCTTCAACATCAACGACGGCGTCGGCGCGACGGCGCCCGACGCGCTGGTGCGCGCGGTGCGCGCGAACCATGCCGATCTCGGCATCGCGCTCGACGGCGATGCGGACCGTCTGCAGGTCGTCGATTCGAGCGGCCGGCTGTTCAACGGCGACGAGCTGCTCTACGTGCTCGTGAAGGACCGCATCGCGACGGCCGGCAAGGTCGAGGGCGCGGTCGGCACGCTGATGACGAACCTCGCGGTCGAGGTCGCGCTGCAGCGCGAAGGCGTCGAATTCGTGCGGGCGGCGGTCGGCGACCGCTATGTGCTCGAACAGCTGCGCGAGCGCGGCTGGCAGCTCGGCGCCGAAGGCTCCGGCCACATCCTGTCGCTCGACCGTCATTCGACCGGCGACGGCATCGTGTCGGCGCTGCTGGTGCTGGCCGCGCTCAAGCGCAGCGGCCGCACGCTCGCGCAGATGCTCGACGGCGTCACGCTGTTCCCGCAGAAGCTGATCAACGTGCGGATGAAGCCGGGCGCCGACTGGAAGGGCAGCGCATCGATTCGCGCCGCGATCGACGCGGCCGAGAGCGCACTGGCGGGCCATGGCCGCGTGCTGATCCGCGCCTCGGGTACCGAGCCGGTGCTGCGCGTGATGGTCGAGGCGCAGCAGGCGGCCGACGCGACGCGCCACGCGGAAGCGATCGCGGACGCCGTGCGCGAAGCGACGAGCTGAGCGAGGCGGGCGGCCGGCACGCGTGACGATTCGATCGCGCATGCCGGCTGAACGATGGCCGAGCTACCGTGAGCGTCGTCAATTCGTCAGACGCAAAGGTTTGCGCTAATAAATAGAGGACGCTCTCGATGGCGTCCTTCGTACTCGATGAAGTCTTCTGCGCCCAACCGGAAGACGAGCGCGCACCGGGCGGTGCGCGATGCGGGAAGCGGCGCGCCCTGCGCCGCACACTGCCCGAAACGGGGCGCGGCCACTCCGCGCAACGGGCAATTCTTGCCGCTTTTCCCAGCGCGCCGCGCGCGTACACGGGCTCGCGCTTCACCGAATATCACCTTTCAAGCAGTCATGTTACTGTCACGCCAGTTTCATTCATTGTCACATTACCGTCATGAGGAGCCCCTAACCTTCGCGGTGCCGTAGTCATCCGCTCACACACTGGAGGTCTCATGAAATTGATGCAAACCGCGATTGCTGGCCTGGCTGGCGCACTTTTCGCAGTTGCTGCGCACGCTGCCGACATCACGGGCGCAGGCAGCACGTTCGCTATGCCGATCTATACGAAATGGGCTGCCGACTACCAGCAGTCGGGCGGCGCGAAGGTGAACTACCAAGGTATCGGCTCGTCGGGCGGCCTGAAGCAGATCATCGCGAAGACGGTCGATTTTGCCGGCTCGGACGCTCCGCTGAAGGATGAAGACCTCGCGAAGGACGGCCTGTTCCAGTTCCCGACGGTGGTCGGCGGCGTGGTGCCGGTCGTCAACGTGCCGGGCGTGAAGGCCGGCGAACTGACGCTGTCGGGCCCGGTGCTCGGCGACATCTACCTCGGCAAGATCAAGAAGTGGAACGACCCGGCGATCGCCGCGCTGAACCCGAAGGTCAAGCTGCCGGATACGGACATCGCGGTCGTGCGCCGCGCCGACGGCTCGGGCACGAGCTTCATCTGGACGAACTACCTGTCGAAGGTCAACGACGAGTGGAAGTCGAAGATCGGCGAAGGCACGACGGTCAACTGGCCGACGGGCACGGGCGGCAAGGGTAACGACGGCGTCGCGGCGTTCGTGCAGCGCCTGCCGGGCGCGATCGGCTACGTCGAATGGGCGTACGCGAAGAAGAACAACATGATCTACACGGCCCTGAAGAACTCGACGGGCACGGTGGTCGAGCCGAAGACGGAAACGTTCAAGGCCGCTGCAGCCGGCGCGAACTGGTCGAAGTCGTTCTACCAGATCCTGACGAACCAGCCGGGCAAGGAAGCATGGCCGGTCGTCGGCGCGACGTTCGTGCTGCTGCACGCGAAGCAGGACAAGCCGGAGCAGGGCGCCGAAACGCTGAAGTTCTTCAGCTGGGCGTTCAAGAACGGCGAGAAGGCAGCGGACAGCCTCGACTACATCTCGCTGCCGCCGGCAGTCGAAGCGGAAATCCGCAAGCAGTGGAAGACCAAGGTGACGGACGCAGCGGGCAAGCCGGTCGCCACCGAGTAAGCAGCAGAGCGGTTCGCTGCCCGGCCGTGCCGGCCGGGCAGTGCGTGCGGTAAGGCCGGGCGTCACGGCGCCCGGCGATCCACAACAGGCACCCAATGTCTGACACTTCCTACACGTCCTTCCGGTCCCCCGATGCCGCGCAGCAACGCGCGCCCGGCCGCCTCGGAGACGTTCTGTTCGGCGGCCTCGCATGGCTTGCCGCGATCGTGACCCTGCTGCTGCTGGGCGGGATCATCGTTTCCCTGATTGTTGCGTCGCTGCCGACCATCGAGAAGTTCGGCGTCGGCTTTTTGTGGCAATCCGAGTGGGATCCGAACTCGGATGTGTTCGGCGCCCTCGTGCCCATCTACGGCACGATCGTGACGTCGATCATCGCCCTCGTCATCGCGGTGCCGGTCAGCTTCGGCATCGCGCTGTTCCTCACCGAGCTGTCGCCCGTGTGGCTGCGCCGCCCGCTCGGCATCGCGATCGAGCTGCTCGCCGCGATCCCGTCGATCGTCTACGGGATGTGGGGCCTGCTCATATTCGCGCCGATCTTCGCGGAATACTTCCAGAAGCCGATCGGCCGCCTGTTCAAGGACGTGTGGGTGCTCGGCCCGCTGACGTCCGGCCCGCCCATCGGGATCGGCATCCTCGCGGCCGGCGTGATCCTCGCGATCATGATCATCCCGTACATCGCGTCGGTGATGCGCGACGTGTTCGAAGTCACGCCCGTGCTGCTGAAGGAATCGGCCTACGGGATCGGCTGCACGACCTGGGAAGTGATGTGGAAGGTCGTGCTGCCCTATACGAAGACCGGCGTGATCGGCGGCGTGATGCTGGGCCTCGGCCGCGCGCTCGGCGAAACGATGGCCGTGACCTTCGTGATCGGCAACACGAACCTGCTCGACAGCGTGTCGCTGTTCGCGCCGGGCAACAGCATCACGTCGGCGCTCGCGAACGAATTCGCGGAAGCGCAACCGGGCCTGCATACGTCCGCGCTGATGGAACTCGGGCTGATCCTGTTCGTGATCACGTTCATCGTGCTGTCCATCTCCAAACTGCTGCTGCTTCGTCTCGAGAAGGGAGAGGGCAAGAAATGAGTCAGCCCATCATGAATTTCCCCGGCCCGGACGGCGCCGTGCTCGAAGCGATGCGCAGCCGCCTGCAGCGCAAGCGCAAGGCGATCAACGCGATCGCGCTGACCGCGTCGCTCGGCGCGATGGCGTTCGGCCTGCTGTGGCTCGTGTGGATTCTGTACACGACGGTGCACCTCGGTATCGGCGGCCTGTCGCTGCAACTGTTCACCGAATCGACGCCGGCGCCGAACACGACCGGCGGCGGTCTCGCCAACGCGATCGTCGGCAGCCTGCTGCTGTGCGGCTTCGGCACGCTGGTCGGCACGCCGATCGGCATCCTCGCGGGCGTCTATCTCGCCGAATACGGCCAGAAGAACCTGCTCGCGAGCACGATCCGCTTCATCAACGACATCCTGCTGTCGGCGCCGTCGATCGTGATCGGCCTGTTCGTGTATGCGATCGTCGTCGCGAAGTCCGGGCGCTTCTCGGGCTGGGCCGGCGTGATCGCGCTCGCGCTGCTGCAGATTCCGATCGTGATCCGCACGACCGAGAACATGCTGAAGCTGGTGCCGAACGCGCTGCGCGAAGCAGCGGTCGCGCTCGGCACGCCGAAGTGGCGCATGGTGATGAAGATCACGCTGCGCGCCTCGGTGGGCGGGATCGTGACCGGCGTGCTGCTCGCGGTCGCGCGGATCGCCGGCGAGACCGCGCCGCTGCTGTTCACCGCACTGTCGAACCAGTTCTTCTCGTGGGACATGAGCCAGCCGATGGCCAACCTGCCCGTCACGATCTACAAGTTCGCGATGAGCCCGTTCGCGGAATGGCAATCGCTCGCGTGGGCGGGCGTGTTCCTGATTACGCTCGGTGTGCTCGGACTCAACATCCTGGCGCGCTCGATCTTCTCGAAAAAGTAACGGCGGAGCAATCCGATGAATATGGCAGAAAGCCACCTGAATCCCGTCGAGCGCACGGTTGCGCCCGCCGGCACGCAAGACACGGCAAACGACCGCCCGCTCGAGCCGTTGAACGCGAAGATCGAGGTCAACAACCTCAATTTCTTCTACAACAAGTTCCACGCGCTGAAGAACATCAACCTGCGCATTCCCGAAGGGAAGGTCACGGCGTTCATCGGCCCGTCGGGTTGCGGCAAGTCGACGCTGCTGCGCACCTTCAACAAGATGTTCGCGCTCTATCCGGAGCAGCGCGCCGAAGGCGAGATCCTGATGGACGGCGAGAACCTGCTGACCACCAAGCGCGACATTTCGCTGCTGCGTGCGCGCATCGGCATGGTGTTCCAGAAGCCGACGCCGTTCCCGATGTCGATCTACGACAACATCGCGTTCGGCGTGAAGATGTTCGAGAAGCTCACGCGCTCGGAGATGGACGACCGCGTCGAATGGGCGCTGACCAAAGCCGCGCTGTGGAGCGAAGTCAAGGACAAGCTGAACCAGAGCGGCTACGGGCTGTCCGGCGGCCAGCAGCAGCGGCTGTGCATCGCGCGCGGCATCGCGATCCGTCCGGAAGTGCTGCTGCTCGACGAGCCGTGCTCCGCGCTCGACCCGATCTCGACGGGCCGCATCGAGGAGCTGATCGCCGAGCTCAAGAGCGACTACACGGTCGTGATCGTCACGCACAACATGCAGCAGGCCGCACGCTGCTCGGACTTCACCGCGTACATGTACCTGGGCGAGCTGATCGAATTCGGCGAGACCGAGAAGATCTTCATCAAGCCGGTACGCAAGGAAACGGAAGACTACATCACCGGCCGTTTCGGCTGATGACGGAGAACAACAGCCATGTCGGATAAACATCTGTCGAGCCAGTTCGACGCGGACCTGAACGCCGTGTCGTCGAAGGTGCTGGAAATGGGCGGACTCGTCGAGTCGCAGATCGTCGGCGCGATGTACGCGCTGAACGAATTCGACCGCGAGGCGGCGGAGAAGGTCGTCACGGCCGAGGAAACGCTGAACGCGATGGAAGTCGAGATCGACCAGGAGTGCGGCAACATCATCGCGCGGAGGCAGCCTGCCGCGCGCGATCTGCGTCTTCTGATGTCGATTTCGAAAACGATTACGAACCTCGAGCGCGCCGGCGACGAAGCCGAGAAGATCGCGAAGCGCGTGCGCCGCCTGATCGACGAGCCGGCCGCGCGCGCGGTCAACATCGCCGAGATCAAGGTGTCGGGCGAGATGGCCGTGACGATCCTGCGCCGGGCGCTCGACGCGTTCGCGCGCCTCGACACGGTGGCCGCCGCGCAGATCGTCAAGGACGACAAGGAGATCGACCTGGAATTCCGTGCGTTCGTGCGCAAGCTCGTGTCGTACATGCAGGAAGATCCGCGCACGATCTCGGTCGGCCTCGAGTACCTGTTCATCGCGAAGGCCATCGAGCGCATCGGCGATCACGCGAAGAACATCGCCGAGTTCATCATCTACATCGTGAAGGGCACCGACGTGCGGCATCAGCCGCGCGACACGCTCGATCGCGAAGCCAACAGTTAATCGACTCCGTATAGGAAGAACAGAGGTGCCGATGCCCAGCAACATTCTCGTCGTCGAAGATGAGCCCGCGATTTCCGAACTGATCTCGGTGAATCTCCAGCATGCCGGTCACTGCCCGATCCGCGCCTACAACGCGGAGCAGGCGCAGAACCTGATCAGCGACGTGCTGCCCGACCTCGTGCTGCTCGACTGGATGCTGCCGGGCAAATCGGGTATCGCGTTTGCGCGCGACCTGCGCAACAACGAGCGGACCAAGCACATCCCGATCATCATGCTGACCGCGCGCGGCGACGAGCAGGACAAGGTGCTCGGCCTCGAGATCGGCGCGGACGACTACGTGACGAAGCCGTTCTCGCCGAAGGAGCTGATGGCGCGCATCAAGGCCGTGCTGCGCCGCCGTGCGCCGCAGCTGACCGAGGACGTCGTGTCGATCAACGGGCTGCGGCTCGATCCGGCCACGCACCGGGTCGCCGCGCACGGCGACGGCAGCGAGATCAAGCTCGACCTCGGCCCGACCGAATTCCGCCTGCTGCATTTCTTCATGACGCATCCGGAGCGCGTGCACAGCCGCACGCAACTGCTCGACCAGGTGTGGGGCGATCACGTGTTCGTCGAGGAGCGCACCGTCGACGTGCACATCAAGCGCTTGCGCGCGGCCTTGAAACCGGCCGGCTGCGATGCGATGATCGAGACCGTTCGCGGCAGCGGCTACCGGCTCGCGAAGCACGCGTAACGTATCCGCACGTGCCGTGTGCCACGGCATGCCGTTCATTCATTCGGGCGCTGAAACATGAACATCATCTGGGCGCGCTTTCTCGTGTCGCTCATGCTGCTCGTGCTGATCAGCGTATTGGTCGGCGTGTTCGCCGGCCCGATTGCGGGCCTCGCGTTCGCGGTCGTGATGCTGGTTGCGCAGGGCTTCTTCAGTACGTTCCACACGCAACGCCTGTGGCGTCTGCTCGATGCGCCCGTCTATGGCGAGGTGCCGAGCGCGCCGGGCATCTGGGGCGAAATCTATTACCGGCTGCACAAGCTCGCGAAGCAGTGGCATGCGCAGGTGCGCCAGGTCGAGCAGCAGCATTCGCGCTTCATCCAGGCGATCCAGGCGTCGCCGAACGGCGTCGCGATGCTCGACGATCACGATCAGATCGAATGGTGCAACGCGATCGCCGAGGTGCACTTCGGCGTCGACGCGAAGCGCGACCTGCGCCAGCACATCACGAACCTCGTGCGCCATCCCGAGTTCGTCCGCTACCTGAACGGGCAGCATTACGACGAGACGCTCGTGATGCGCGGCATGGGCGAATCGCGGCAGAACGTGCTCGAAGTGCAGGTGTTTCCGTACGGCGAGAACCGCAAGCTGCTGCTCACGCAGGACATCACCGAGCTCGAGCGCACCGATGCGATGCGGCGCGACTTCGTCGCCAACGTGTCGCATGAGCTGAAGACGCCGCTGACGGTGTTGTCGGGCTTCCTCGAGACGATGCGCGAGCTGCCGCTGAACGAAGACGATCGCGCGCGTTATCTCGACTTGATGGAGCAGCAGGCGTCGCGGATGCGGCATATCGTGACCGATCTGCTGGTGCTCGCGAAGCTCGAGGGCGAAAGCCGGCCGCCGACGGATCACGCGGTCGACATGCGCGCGCTGTTCGATCATCTGAAGGAGGACGCGCAGACGCTGTCGAACGGGCACCACGACATCACGTTCTCGATCGACGAGACGCTCGGCGTGACCGGCGCGCAGACCGAAGTGTTCAGCGCGTTCGCGAATCTCGTCACCAATGCGATCCGCTATACGCCGGACGGCGGCAAGATCGCCGTGTCGTGGCGGCGCGAGGGCGCGCAAGGCGTGTTTTCGGTCACCGACAGCGGCTTCGGCATTCCGGCGGCCGACCTGCCGCGACTGACCGAGCGCTTCTACCGCGTCGATCGCAGCCGCTCGCGCGACACGGGCGGCACGGGGCTCGGCCTCGCAATCGTCAAGCACGTGCTGCAGCGGCACGACTCGCACCTGTACGTGCAGAGCGAGGAAGGGCGCGGCAGCACGTTCACCGCGCGGTTCCCGGCGTCGCGCGTGATCGCGATCCGGCCCGCGGCGTTCGAGGCGTGAGCGTGTAACGCGCGCGCCGGGCGCTGCATCGGCGCGCGGCCCGGAATGAAAAAAGCACAACCCGCGGGTTGTGCTTTTTCGTTTGCTGCGCGGCGCGCGAGCGCGCGCACGGCGTCGCTACGAACAGAACTTCGCGAGCAGCCCGAGCTGCGCATTGCGGACCGTCTTGCCCGCGCGCCGGCGGCGGTAGTGGCCGTCGCTCTGCATCAGCCAGGCCGACTGGTTGTCGCCGAGGCAGACCGACAGCCCTTCGGCGATCACGCGGCGCTTGAGCTTGCGCGCGCGGATCGGGAACGCGACTTCGACGCGGCGGAACAGGTTGCGGTCCATCCAGTCGGCGCTCGACAGATAGACTTCCTCGGCGCCGCCCGCATGGAAATAGTAGATGCGGTGATGTTCGAGGAAGCGGCCGACGATCGAGCGCACCGTGATGTTCTCCGACAGCCCCGGCACGCCCGGCTTCAGTGCGCACACGCCGCGCACGATCAGGTCGACCTTGACGCCGGCCTGCGACGCTTCGTACAGCGCGGCGATCACCGACGGCTCGAGCAGCGCGTTCATCTTCGCGACGATGCGGGCGCGCTTGCCGGCGCGCGCGTTGTCGATCTCCGCGCGGATCGAATCGATGATGCGCGGATGCAGCGTGAACGGCGACTGCCACAGCTCGTGCAGCGTCAGCTCGCCGCCGATGCCGGTCAGCTGCTGGAACACGTGGTGCACGTCCTCGCAGATCTTCTGGTCGGCCGTCATCAGCCCGAAGTCGGTGTAGAGGCGCGCGGTGCGCGGATGATAGTTGCCGGTGCCGAGGTGGACGTAGCGGCGCAGCGTCGCCTTGCCGCCTTCGACCACGCGCCGCACGATCAGCATCATCTTCGCGTGGCACTTGTGGCCGACCACGCCGTACACGACGTGCGCGCCGACCGCTTCGAGCTGCGACGCCCAGTTGATGTTGGTCTCCTCGTCGAAGCGCGCGAGCAGCTCGACGACGACCGTCACTTCCTTGCCGTTGCGCGCGGCTTCCATCAGTGCGTCCATCAGCGGCGAATCGGTGCCGGTGCGATAGATCGTCTGCTTGATCGCGACCACGCTCGGATCCTTCGCGGCCTGCTGCAACAGCTCGAGCACCGGCTGGAAGCTCTCGTACGGATGGTGGAGCAGGATGTCGCCGGCGTCGATCGCGTCGAACATCGTCGGCGCATTCGCGATCGCGGGCGGGATCGACGCGACGAACGGCGCGAATTTCAGGTCGGGGCGGTCGACGAGATCGGGGATCTGCATCAGCCGCACGAGGTTCACCGAGCCTGCCACGCGGTAGCAGTCCTTGTCGCCGAGGCTGCTTTCGTCGAGCAGGCGGCGCACGATGTGCGCCGGCGTGTCGGCCGAGACTTCGAGGCGCACCGCGTTGCCGAGGTGGCGCGCGGGCAGTTCGCCTTGCAGCGCGACGCGCAGGTTGGTGATTTCGTCTTCGTCGACGAACAGCTCGCTGTTGCGGGTGATGCGGAACTGGTTGCAGCTCTTCACGACGAGCTGCGGGAACAGTTCGCCGACGAAGCGTTGCATGAACGAGCTGAGCAGCACGAAGCCGTGCTCGAAGCCCGACAGCGATTGCGGCATGCGCACCACGCGCGGCAGCGCGCGCGGCGCCTGCACGATGCCCATCACCGCCTGCCGGCCGAACGCGTCGCGGCCTTCGAGCTCGACCACGAAGTTCAGGCTCTTGTTCAGCACGCGCGGGAACGGATGCGCGGGATCGAGGCCGATCGGCGTGAGCACCGGCAGCAGTTCGTCGAGAAAGTAGCGGCGCGCCCATTCGAGCTGCGCGTCGTTCCAGGTGTCGCTCGCGTGGAAGTAGATGCCTTCCTGTTCGAGCGCGGGCAGCACGGTTTCGTGCAGCATCGTGTACTGGCGATGGACGAGCCGCTGCGCGCGCTCGACGACGAGATCGTAAGCGTGTTGCAGCGACATGCCGTCGGGCGTCAGCGCACCGGGATTGTCGCGGATCTGTTCCTGCAGGCCCGCCATCCGCACCTCGAAGAATTCGTCGAGGTTGCTGCTGGTGATGCAGATGAAGCGCAGGCGCTCGAGCAGCGGCACTTGCGGGTCGGCGGCCTGGGCCAGCACACGCTCGTTGAAACCGAGGATGCCGAGTTCACGATTGAGTAGCGGGTAGCGAGCGGACATCGGCAGAGTAACGGATGATTCGGGCGATGATTCGAAAGGACGCTCGGAAACTCTCACGGTAGGATGACGTGCTGATGACGTTGGTTTATTGGTATCGGGAAATTCTACGCCGGAACCCGTTTCGTCTCATAAATGTTTCGGATATATGGAATCTACCTGTTTACATGCCCGTGAAGCGTGGCAATGGCAAGGGTTCCACGCTTAAAATGACGCCTTTGACAGTCGTCCAGCGGGCCTGACCGGTTGCGGTTGCCGCGGGCGTACGCGCACGGAGCCCCTTCTGATGGTTACATCCCCCCACTTGCTGGCGGCCGTCGATCTCGGCTCGAACAGCTTCCGGCTCATCGTCGGGCGCGTCGAGGAAACGTCGGCGGGCAGCCAGATCTATCCTGTCGATGCGTTGCGCGAGCCCGTTCGACTGGCCGCGGGGCTGTCGAGCGACAAGATGCTCGACCGTGCGTCGCAGGAGCGTGGCTGGGACGCGCTCAAACGGTTCGGCGAGCGCCTGCGCGATTTCCATCCCGATCATGTGCGCGCGGTGGCGACCAATACGTTGCGGGTCGCGAAGAATGCGGGCGAATTCCTCGGCGAGGCCGAGGCGGCGCTCGGGTTTCCGATCGAAGTGATCGCCGGTCGCGAAGAGGCGCGGCTGATCTACGCAGGCGCTGCGCATTCGGTGCCGGCGAGCGCGGGCAAGCGGCTCGTGGTCGACATCGGCGGCGGCTCGACCGAGTTCATCATCGGCTCGCACTACACGCCGCTCGTGATGGAGAGCCTTTATATCGGCTGCGTGAGCCACAGCCGCACGTTCTTTCCGGCCGGCAACGTCGACGAATACACGATGCGACAGGCCGAGCTCGCGGCCAAGCGCGAGATCCAGATCATTTCCAGCGAGTACAAGAAGGCCGGATGGGACCAGGCGATCGGGTCGTCCGGTACCGCGCGTGCGCTCGCCGAGCTCGTCGAGGCGAACGGCTTCAACGATGCGGGCATCACGCACGGCATTTCGCGCGGCGGGCTCGAGCGCCTGAAGCGCGCGCTGATCAAGTCGGAGAACGTGAACCGGCTGAAGCTGATCGCGCTGAAGCCCGATCGCGTGCCGGTGCTCGCCGGCGGTCTCGCGATCATGCTGGCCGTGTTCGAGGAGCTGGGCGTCGACTATGTCGATACGACCGACGGCGCGCTGCGTCTCGGCGTGCTGTACGACCTGCTCGGCCGCACGCAGCACGAGGACATGCGCGCGGTGACCGTCGAGGGCTTCACGCGCCGCTACGGCGTCGATCGTGCGCAGGCCGGGCGGATCGCCGCGCTGGCCGTGCGGTTCTACGACGAACTCGAGGAAGGCGACGACGAGGCGCGCGAGGAAGGCCGGACGTTTCTGGGCTGGGCCGCTGCGCTGCACGAGATCGGGCTGTCGATCTCGCACAGTTCGTATCACAAGCATTCGGCCTATATCGCGAGCAATGCGGACATGCCGGGCTTTTCGCGTACCGATCAGGCGCGCCTCGCCGCGCTCGTGCTCGGGCACGCGGGCAAGCTCGGCAAGCTGTCGCAGGCGCGCGATGTCGAGTGGCCGCTGCTGTTCTGCCTGCGGCTCGCCGCGCTGCTGTGCCGACGCCGCACGGATGCGGGGCTGCCGGACATTTCCGTGTCGCAGATGAAGAAGGGCGGGTATGAAGTGCGCCTGCCGGGCGCATGGGTCGAGCAAAACCCGCTGACCGACTACAGCCTCAGCCAGGAAGCGGCCGAGTGGGAGAAGGTCGGTATTCCGTATCGCGTCGTCTATACCGGCGCTTGATGCGTTCGGCGTTCGCGCGTGGGCGGGCGGCGCGTTTGCGCGCGCCCGGATTCTGCGCGACTCGCTCAGTCAGAGCACACGATCGCGGTCAGGAACGGAAACGCCTGCTTGACGGTGGCGTCGCTGCCTGCATTGCGCACGGCCGTCTCGACGGCGCTCTTCGTGCCGTGCACGACGACGCCATAGGCCCATTCGCCGATCGGCGTGCCGGTGCCCGAGCGGAAGATCGGGTCGTTCGCCTGGTAGCCGAGCACGACGTAGACGCCGAAGCCATAGGCGGTCAACGGATGGCTCGTACGGAACGCGTTCACCGAATTCGGTTCGACGTGCATCGGCTGCGACTCGATGTCGCCCGCGGCGAGCAGCGGCGCGACGAACTTGTGGCCGTTCGAATGACAGTCGAGCGCGGCGTCGATCGATTTGCCGGGTGCGGCGTTGCACGATGCGGCGAACGCGAGCAGCGCGCCGAAGAGGGCGGTTTTGAAAATTGGGTCGTTCATGCGCGGTTGCGAGTTTGATCACGGATATTATCGCGTGGTGTCGCAAGATTCGTGCGTGGGCTGGCGCCGGTGAAAACCGGTCGCTACTGCGCAAAAAGAAAAAGGGGTTACACGCTTTTGGCATGTAACCCCTTGATTCCTTTGGTCGGAGCGATAGGATTCGAACCTACGACCCTCTGATCCCAAATCAGATGCGCTACCAGGCTGCGCTACGCTCCGACGAGCCAAAGATTCTAGCGTCTAATGGGTCGCTGGGTCAATCCCGTTATCCACATGCCGCGTTCGACCACGAACGCCCACCGATTGGCGACAATACCAACGATGACCGTCCGCCGCGCACACGTACGGCCGGACGGTTCGCCGACACATGGAGAGACACGATGATGAATCTGATCCTGTGGCGTCACGCCGAGGCCGAGGACTACGCGGCCAACGATCTGGCGAGACAACTGACCACCCGCGGCCGCAAGGAAGCGCAGGCGATGGCCAAATGGCTGCGCGGCCGGCTCGAATCGAGCAGCGTGATCCTCGCGAGCCCGGCGGCGCGCACGGTGCAGACGGTCGAGGCGCTCACCGACCAGTACCGGACCGTCGATGCGCTCGCCCCGGGCGGCAGCGTGGACGACGTGCTGGCCGCCGCAGGCTGGCCCGACGGCATCGCACCGACGGTCGTGATCGTCGGCCACCAGCCGACGCTCGGCTGCGTCGCCGCCGAACTGATCGCGCGCAACGGCGACAGCTGGAGCGTCAAGAAGGGCGGCATCGTGTGGCTCGCGAGCCGCACCCGCGACGGCAACCATCAGGCCGTGCTGCGCGCCGTACTGACGCCGGAGCTTGTCTGAAGCGGTTTTCGTGCCATTGATCATACGGTTGCGTAAGCTTTCTGCTAAAGTCAATTCGGCGACACGTCATTGAAAGGACACGGTCGTGCCACAGAACGGTAACGACCGGTTACTACATTGGCTGGCATGTCGTCCTATTCCTTACGACCAGGAAAGCCTAATGCGAGAACTGCCGACGCCTACGCTCCCCTTCGCCTCGCTGCCCCTCGATACAGCGCGGCGCCACCTGCCGCGCGCCGCTGAAACCGTCACATCCGAGTACCGTCTGCGGGCCGCCTGGGCGCGCACGGAAGACGAACTGCGCGAGGCGCAGCGTCTGCGCTACACCGTATTCGCCGAGGAGATGGGCGCGCAGGTCAGCGGCCCGTCCGGTCTCGACGTCGATCCTTTCGACGCCTACTGCGACCACCTGCTGGTCCGCGATCTCGATACGCTGAAAGTTGTCGGCACGTATCGCGTGCTGCCGCCGCACCAGGCGGCCCGCGTCGGCCGGTTGTACGCCGAGGGCGAATTCGACCTGTCGCGGCTGACGCACCTGCGCGGCAAGATGGTCGAGGTCGGCCGCTCGTGCGTGCACAGCGACTACCGTAGCGGCGCGGTGATCATGGCGTTGTGGGGCGGTCTCGGCGCCTACATGATGCAGAACGGCTATGAGACGATGCTGGGCTGCGCGAGCGTGTCGATGGCCGACGGCGGCCACTATGCGGCCAACCTGTATCAGTCGCTGCCCGCACACTCGCTGACCGCGCCCGAGTACCGCGCCTTCCCGCACACCGCGCTGCCGGTCGACGAGCTGCAGACGGGCACCGTCGTCGCGCCGCCGCCGCTCATCAAGGGCTATCTGCGCCTCGGCGCGAAGATCTGCGGCGCACCGGCCTGGGATCCCGACTTCAACTGCGCCGACTTCCTGACGCTGTTCCGCCTGTCGGACATCAACGCGCGCTACGCCCGGCACTTCCTGGGCTGAGCACTGCCGCTTGCCTGCGCGTCGCGCCCGACGCGCACGCGCAGGCGAACGCAAACGAACGCCCTCACGCGCCGATGCGCCGCGTGATGGCGTTCGCTTTTCGCGGCACGCACCGGCCGCTCCAGCGTGCGCATGTCCGCACGTTGGATGCGCCGCTCACGCGGCGGACCCGACGACGCAGCGGCGTGCGCTAATGCTTGCGCCGCCAGTCGAGCAGATGGTGTTCCGCCATCCAGTGATGGATCATCCCTTCGCCACCGTGGGTGCGCTTGTATTCGCGCGACTCGAAGTAGGACAGCGCGATGAGCACCATCACACCGATGAACAGGCCGATCAGGCCGGCGATCTCTTCAGACATCATGGCAGCCTCCTTTCAACGGCACAGCGCCATGTTTGCATGGTAGGACATGTGCGCGACGACTCCCAACCCGGAATTCGGCTAGACTCGGCCCGGTTCCGGCGCGCGCTGGGCGCGCCGTTTTTCGGAGCCTTCCCGATGCCCCGTTTGATGCTGTTCGTGCTGGCCGTGTCGATTCTTGCCGGTTGTGCCGGCGATCCTCGCGAGGCACGCCGCGGCCACCCGCCGCAGGATCCAGCCGACTACCACGGCGTGCCGACCGACATGACGCCGCCGTCGATGCTCGATGTGTCGCCGGCGCCCGCGGGCGCTGCGGCGCAATAGCCGTTGCCCGAGGCGCTCAGGCGCCGGCCGCCGGCCCGTCGGCGCCGATGCGCCGCACGAGCGCCGGCAGATGGCGTGCGAGTGTCGCGCCACGCGCGGCCATGAACAGCAGCAGTGCGAACCACAGTCCGTGGTTGCCGAACGGGCCGACGGCGACGAGCGTCGCAGCGATGAAGACCGCGAGCGATGCCACCATCGCGCGCATCAGCGACTGCGTCTGGGTTGCGCCGATGAACACGCCGTCGAGCAGAAAGCCCCACACGGAAACGATCGGCGAGACGGCTGCCCAGGGCAAATAACGCAGCGCGACGGCGCGGATGTCTGCTTGGTCGGTCAGCCGCGCGACGATCCAGCCGCCGGCTGCCCAATAGACGAGCGCGAACAGCAGCGCACCCAGCGCCGACCACAGCAGCGTGACGCGCACGGCCTGCCGGAACGTCGCGCGATCGCGTGCGCCGGCTGCGGCGCCGACGAGCGCTTCTGCCGCGTGAGCGAAGCCGTCGAGCCCATATGCCATGAAGGTTTGGAAATTCAGCAGCAGCGCGTTTGCGGCGAGCGTCGCGTCGCCCTGTTGCGCCCCGAGATGCGCGAACCAGCCGAACGCGCCCAGCAGGCACAGCGTGCGCAGGAAGATGTCGCGATTGAGCGCGATCAGCCGCGTGAGCGCTATGCGATCCACCAGCGCATGCGCCGCGAGCGGCCCGAGGCCGCGCGGCCGCAGCCGCCACAGCATCCACGCGCCGAGCGCGAAGCCGCACGCGTCCGCGGTGGCCGTTGCGGCGCCGATTCCGGCGATGCCCCAGCCGAAGCCGTACACGTAGAGCAGCACGGCGCCGATGTTCACCGCGTTGATGAACACCTGCGCGACGAGGGCGAGCCGCACGCGCTGCACGCCGAGCAGGTAGCCGAGCACGACGTAGTTCGCCAGCGCGAACGGAGCACTCCAGATGCGTGCACGGCTGTAGGCGAGTGCCGTCGCACGCACCGCGTCGCTGCCGCCGAGCGCGGTCAGTGCGAACGACAGCAGCGGCACCTGCAAGGCGAGCACGGCGGCGCCGAGCGCGAACGCGACGATGAGCGCGCGCAGCACGCTCAGGCGGATGCCGGCTGCGTCGCGGGCGCCGTGCGCCTGCGCGACGAGGCCGGTCGTGCCCATCCGCAGGAAGCCGAAGCCCCAGAACACGAAGTTGAAGACGAGGCCGCCGAGCGCGACGCCGCCGAGATACTGCGCGCCGTCGAGATGGCCGGCCACGGCCGTGTCGACCGCGCCGAGCAGCGGCTGGGTCAGGTTGGCGAGGACGATCGGGAACGCGAGCGCGAGGACGCGCCGGTGCGAGACGGCGGCCGATGCGGTGTCGGCCGCGTGCGGTAAGGCGGATTCGGACATCGCGAACGCGTCAGGCGCGTTCCTGCACGCACACCCACGGCGACACGACTACCGCCCACAGCTCCGGATCGCGTGCCGCGTAGTCGGAAGCGGTTGGTGCCGGCATGCGCGCGACGAGGCCGGCCGACAGCCAGCGCGTGACTTGCTCGGCGTCGTCGCTGGCGATCGCTTCCGCGACGCTGACGAGATCGAGATCGCGCGCGACCGACAGCAGCTTGCCTTGTGCGAAGAAGCGCTCGAGATCGCACCAGTCGATCTTGGCGGTTTCACCCAGGAGTTTGGCGTAGAGCGGGCTATGCGACGCGCCCGCGGCGGTTTCGTGTTGGGAGGACATCGGTGTTCGGGAGAAAGGCTGCGTGGCGCCACTATAAACCATCCGGGCTATCGGGCGACCGGCTGGCCGTCGCGGCACGGCCGTGCTGCTGGCGTGCGTTGCATGGCGAGGGATGCGCGAGCGTGTCGTCGCCAACATCGCCGGGGTTCGGCGGCGCGATGAACGCCTTCACGATGTCGGTAGCTGTCCCGCCCTGGGGCACGCCGACCATGACCGCGGGCCGATGCGGTAACCGCCGGTCGCGATTGCTTCGTCGTCGCGGCCGACGAAGTGCACGGCGCGCACGGAGCCGTTCGCGCGACGGTTAGAAACCTTCCTCAGTTCGCCGAGCGCGGTGCGTGTCACGTTGCCGTGGGATGTTTGTTGAGTCGGCGCGAGCCGTCCGCCGTCGCTCACGCGGCAATCGCGGCGCGGCTGGAACCCTCGTGCTGAAGTGGCTGAGCGGCCTTTTTGGGCGGTCGGCTGCACGCGGTATCGCGGGTCGCGTCGAGGTCTGCCGAAGCAACCGTCGGCGCGCTTACATCATTGATTCACGCGACCGAAACCACAATGGCGACTGTGGATAGGGAATGTTCGGACTCGTGCGACGGGGCAGTTCAGTGCACGATTTCTCAATGACGCATAAGATCACGACAAAACAGTGATGTGACCATGGATTTGCTTCTGATTGCTACGGGGTTCAGCCTGTTCGGAATCGGCGCGCTGGTGATGTTTGCGAGCCGTGTCGATCCGTTGTCCGGCCGTTTCATCGGTCGTCTGCGCAAGCGCTGACACAACCTTTCGGATTGCCCTCGCGACGACATGCGATGCATGCCGGCATCTCATGTCGTCCGTCGGCGGCCCGCGCGTTCAGCGCGCGGGCAGGTAGCGTGCGGGGTCGATCGAGCGGCCGCCGTAACGCAGCTCGAAATGCAGCGCGACGCGATCGCTGTCGCTGCTGCCCATCTCGGCGATCGTCTGCCCCTGTGTGACCGACTGGCCTTCCCTCACGAGCAGCGCGCGGTTGTGCGCGTAGGCCGTCAGGTAATCGGCGTTGTGCTTCAGGATGATCAGATTGCCGTAGCCGCGCAAGCCGTTGCCCGCATAGACGACCGTGCCGGTGGCGGCCGCCTGCACCGGCGTACCGGCCGAATTCGCGATGTCGATCCCCTTGGATTTCGATCCGTCGAACGTGCGCACCACATTGCCGGCTGCCGGCCAGATCAGCGCGATGCTGGAAGCCGGTTTGACGTTCGATTCGACCGGCGCGGATGGCGCGGGGCGGCTGCGCGGCGCGCTACCGGTGCTGGTGCCGGAGGTGGACGCGGTCGTCGTGCCGGGCGGCGGCGCGACGCGCAGTACCTGGCCGACTTCGATCGCATCGGGATTCGTGATCTGGTTCCAGCGCACGATGTTTGCCAGCGACGTGCGGTTGTCGCGGGCGATCTTGTAGAGCGTGTCGCCGCGCTCGACGCGGTAGTAGCCGGGGCCGACGGGCGCGGAGCCGCACGCGACGAGCAGCGCCGCACAGGCGGCAGCGAAGAGCCGCTTCGTTGTTGTTCCGAACATTGAACCTCGCAAAACGCTGCCGCGCGCGGCGCGGCAGGCAATCCAAAACGTCCGATTTTAACGGGTTCGATCGGCCCGCCGCAGTTTCTGGCCGTAGTCGGCCGGCATGGCCGGCCCGGCGCCGGCGATGTCAGCCGGCGTGCGGCAGCACGCGAATGCGCAGCGTGGCCGTTTCGGTCGCGCCCGGCGCGAGCATGCGCAGCCCGAGACCGTTGTGAATTGCGTCCGGCAGGCCGAGCCACGGCTCGACGCAGTAGAAGTCGGATTCCGGCTTCTCGGTCCACGTCGTGACCGCATACCACGGGATCGAGCCCGGGATGTCGAGCGCGATCTCGATCGTGCGGCCGCGCCCCGGCATCACGATCCGTACCGGCGCGGACGGCGCGCCATCGTCGAGACAGTGGAAGCGGTCGAGGATCTCCGGATCTCCGAGGCTGTAGGACGATTGGCCCGGCTCCGCCGCGCTGATCGAGCCGTCGGCCAGTTGCATGCGGCGTTGCGTCGGCGGCAGCTCGAGCGTGGTCTGGGCGCGTTCGCCGTGCGGCAGCGCGAAATAGAAGTGGTGGCCTGCGTAGTACGGCAGCGGCGTGGCGCCGCGGTTCGTCGTGGTCAGCGCGACGTCGAGCATGTGGGCATCGACGAGACGGTAGGTCGCTTCGAAGCGGAAATCGAACGGGTAGCTGTCGTGCAGCGCGTCGGTTGCATCGAGCGACATCGCGAGCGCGGCGCCGTCCGGCGACGCGTGTGCCGCGAACGGCAGGTCGCGCGCGAAACCGTGCATCGGCAGGTCGCGGACCACGCCGGCGGCGTCGCGCCAGCGGCCGAGTTCGCCGTCGACGCGATGCCGGCCGAGGAACGGGAACAACAGCGGATTGCCGCCGCGCACGCGCGCGAGGTTGGTCCAGTCGGCGGTTTCCGGCCAGAAGATGATCGGCTCGCCGTCGACGTGCCACGACAGCAGGCGGCCGCCGAATTGCGGAGCGACCCGAACGAGCGACGGGCCGGTGTGAAGTTCATGGATGTCGTGCTGCTGGAAGATCGGCATGGCAAGTCGGGATGAACGGGTGAGGGGATGCGCGAGCGCGCTCCATTATCGGGCAGCGACGCGGTCGGGGAAAACCCTTCTCGGGAAATCGCGACTTTTTAACACCGTCGACGGTCGGGATAATGCATCTAAACCGGTGATGTTGCCGGGTCATGACACTTCGAGGAGGCGCCATGGATCTGGCAATGGCAATGGGAATCGCACTGTTCGGCATGTTCACCGGCAGCACGGTATTGTTCTTTTATCAGCTCGGCCGCTGACGACAGGATTCTGTCCGATTCGAAAGGCCCGCCATGCAAATGGCGGGCTTTTTGCTTTCTGTGCGCTTACATTTTGCAAGCGTTTGTGTGCATCGCCGCAATTAGCGGTCAAATGCCCTTGGCGCAGTAATCATGGCTCGGCATAATCGGGGCGCGTTTTTCGGATGACGCGGTGCGTCGTCCGTCTTCCTACCGATTGTTCACCTTTAAAAGGACCGACGCGTGAGTCTCTGGTTTCTGGTATTCCTGAGCGTCCTGCAGGGCGTCACCGAACTGTTCCCCGTCAGCAGCCTCGGCCACACGCTGCTCGTGCCGGCGCTGTTCGGCATGCATATCGACAAGCACGCGCCGCAGTTGCTGCCATTTCTCGTTGCGCTGCATCTGGGTACGGCGCTCGCGCTGCTGTGGTACTTCCGTGAGCGCTGGATTGCGCTGATCGGCGGTTTCTTCGCGCAGCTCGGCGGGCGCAAGAACGATGACGGGCACATGATGTGGGCGCTGATCATCGGCACGATCCCGACCGGCATCGTCGGGTTGCTGCTCGAGAAGCGCATCGAGCGCGTGTTCCACGACCTGCGGATCGTTGCGATCGCACTGATCGTCAACGGCGTGCTGCTGTGGATCGGCGATCGGATTCAGCGCAGCCGCGCGCATCAGCCGCCAGAGAAGATGACGTTCAAGCAGGCGTTCCTCGTGGGCCTCGCGCAGATCGGCGCGCTGATCCCGGGCTTCTCGCGCAGCGGGCTGACGATGATCGCCGGCAATGTGGCCGGGTTGACTGCGGAGAAGGCTGCGGAGTTTTCGTTCCTGCTCGGTACGCCGATCATTTTTGCCGCGGGCGTGCTCGAGTTGCCGAAGCTGTTCCATGCTCGCGACCAACTCGCCGATGCACTGCTCGGCGGCGTGTTGACGGCGATTGCCGCGTATCTGAGCGTGCGGTTCCTGATGCGTTATTTCGAAGGGCGCGGGCGGTTGGCGTCGTTCGGGCTTTACTGTGTGATCGCCGGGGCGTTCTGTCTCGGGTGGTTCATGCTGCATCCGCAACCGGTTTGATGGTTGCTGCACCGGTCTGGCGTGATGTGTCGCGATGATCGGGTATAATTTCGGGCTCGGCTTCATGCCGGGCCCGTTTCGTTTCGGGGCTTCGAGTGGGTGGTTCTGGTATGGCTCGAAGCGCCTGTGCGTTGCATGCGGCCTGGGTTGTGTTTGTGTCGCCGTGTCTTTTCTCTCGACCGCCCTTAGCTCAGTTGGATAGAGCAACGGCCTTCTAAGCCGTAGGTCACACGTTCGAATCGTGTAGGGCGGGCCAGTCAAATCAAGCACTGGCGAAAATCCCCCTTGAGTCAATGCCGTCGAGCCGTAGACCATGTAACCATGGTGTAACCGGATTTGGTCAATTCGAGATAGCCGCGTTGCTACTTCGGCGAAGCAAAGCCAAGAATCACCCAGGCGACCGCTTTTGCCTGCGCCTCACGATACGGGAGGGAGGTGTCCATACCATTTCTCGAAAGAGTTGGGACCTCCACGAAACGTGAGATGGTTCGGCCTGTCGCCGATTGAGTTTGAGCGACGCCATGCGCTAAACGGCTTGCGATTGTCGATGAAGCTCCGGCCGGGCCAGTTTGAACGCGCGAAGGCCGCTGCCACCAGATCGCTCGAGCATCTCTCCCGATGCGCTGTACCGGCTGGGTACATGGCACGACTTGACGGTCACGGCACGGACCGAAAAAAGCTCGGCGCGTCCCCCGCGCCATCGCGCTCCACTGCACGCATGTCCGGACGCGCATGCGCATGTGCTCGCCGATATTCGATCGGGGTCTTGTCGAAGTGCTGGCGAAACAGGCGCGCGAGATGCTCGCCGCTGCCGAGCCCGCAACGTCGAGCGATCGAGTCTGCTGGGAGCGCGGTGAAGGCGAGCATCGCACACGCGCGTGCCAGCCTGACACGCATCAAATAGGCGCTGGGTGCCATGCCGATCTCGCTCGTAAAGTGACGCAGCAGGGTGCGCTCGCTCATCGCGACGAGATCGGCGGCCTGTCGAACCTTGACGGGCTTGTCGAAGTTGCACGCGATCCACTTGGCCACATGCTGCATTTTCTCGGACATGGGCCGCTCGTTCAGCGGAATTTTCATGGCGGCGTGGTTGATTGCCCCGTCATTGAAGTCGAGGTCGTCAATCAGCGGCTGGCCGCGCGCTGCATCGACGCGAACCTGTACTTTGTTATCGGAATCGTCTTTCGCGAGGCGGTTCTCGGCCTGAAACGTCGAGCGCCGCATGTCCGAAGAGAATGGCATCGAGAATATCGTCCTGTGGTTGTCGAACGGGTATTGTCGACGCCCGTTCGGACATACGGTGTCTTGATGCCGCATGAGGTCATGCATCCCCGGCGCGGTCGTGACGATCGTTGCATGCACATCGATGTTCACGCCGCCGCGGAAGTGAATCCGTCATCGGGACACCAATTGTCCGAACCGCACGGCACACTCGCGTCCGGCACGAGTTCGTCTGCGTGAATATCCGATTCGGCATGCGCTGGCACCGGCCTGAGTCTGCGCCCGATGGGTCCGCTCGAGCACGTGCTGTGTCACCTGAAGGGCTTGCTTCGCGCGAAGCGTGGAGGCGAGGCGCTCAAGAATGGCCATCGCCGGTCGATATACCGTGATCGACTCTTTGCGAGCAACGCTTACCCATCATGTCCGATCTCGATCGCGAAATCATGCGCGCGCTTCCCGACGCGGCAACGCACGACGACTACATCAGCACCCCCGATATCCACCGCTGGCTGTCGCGGACCGCGCTCGACACGCCAACCGTCAGGACGATCAACCGGCGCCTCGCGAAGCTCGAGCGCGACGGGCTCGTCGAGGTGCTCGAACGAGGCACCGCGCTGGTGTGGCGCAAGAAGGCGGGTGCGAGCGGCATGGCCGCCAAGGCTGGCTCGATGATGACGTTCGACGAGGCGCTCGCGCTGCAGACGTTGCGGCGCTTTTCGTCGCGCCAGATTCCGGAACTGGTGGCCGAATCACTGTCGTCGATGTTCGACGTCGCGGAGGCACGGCTGCAGCGGACGAGCAATGAAACCGAGCGGCGCTATTCGCGCTGGGCGAGCAAGGTCGCGGTCGAAAGCGGCGGCTTCTCGCTGCATTACCCGGTAATCGACCGGGAACTGTTCGGCATCGTGTCACGCGCACTCTTTGAAGAGCGCAAGCTCGAAATCGTCTATCGCCCGCGTCACAACACCGACAACGACCGGGCCAGGATCATTCTGCCGCTCGGGTTCGTGGAGGTTGGCGGGCTCGTCTACCTGGTCGGCGGTACGCCGGGCAAGACCGAACCGACGATGTACCGCATGGACCGTTTCACGCGTGCCAGCGCGCTGCTCGAAACGTTTGACTATCCGCCGACCTTTTCGCTCGATGCCTATGTGAAGCAACAGCGTCGCTTCGACTTCATGGTCGAGAAGGAGGTGATGCTCAAGCTCAAGTTCCTCAACGGTGCCGGCGAGCATCTGCTCGAAGCGCCGATGTCGAAGGATCAGGCACATACCCGCGACGGCGACGCACTTTTCGTCAAGGGCACCGTGCTATTGAGTCAGCGCTTGCGGTGGTGGTTGCGCTCGTTCGGGCCGAACGTCGAGGTGCTTGCGCCCGCCGGCTTGCGTGCCGAGTTCGTGCGAGAGGCGAATGAGCTTGCACGCATGTACGGCAAGCCGGCGGGTGCAAGCCGCGCCGATGAAGCGGGGCGTCCGGAATGACCGCCTGACGTGCGCAGGCATTCGCCGCAGGAGTAAAAGCAATCGGGCGGCGGTGCGGCGTTCCGTCCGCGACCGCCGCGCGAGGCCGTTCATGCCATGTCGAGATCATGCGAGATCAGGCGCATCAGCGCGCGTCGCACCGGCGGCTGCGTCTGCCGCTGCGGCGCGGCACAGGCCGCGATCAACCGGCCGAGCCTTGCAAGTGCCGCGGCCGGCGGCAATGCCCCGGCGGCGACCCAGTGACCGACGCGCTCGGCCGGCATCTGCTCCGAAGCGCCGATCAGAAGAGCGAGCTCCGTGCCGCAGGCCGCAAGCGATTGCCTGAGCGCATAGTTTGCACCGATGCCGTTCCAGCAGAACTGCCCGCGCGCTGCCGGCGCCGGCCTGACGACGTGGACCACGATATCCGCGCCGGGCGCCCGTCGATCGGTCGCGAGCTCCCACGCGATAGCCCGATCCAGTGTAGGCAGTGCGTTGATCCACGACTGGACGACGCAGGCATCGAATCCCCACGGGCGCAATGCGATACGCAGCGTTGCGGAATCGTTGCGGAGGCAACGAGATGATCGTGCCAGGTAGGCGCGCTCGTGGCTCGCCGGTTTCGTCATGCGGGTATTCACGTGTGCATCTCCTGTTCCTGTTCCTGTTCCTGATTCTGATGGACAGTGTGCAACGTGCTTGAGACATACCCTGTCGCGAATCACGCAATCGCTTTCCGTTCGGTTGGACATGGGGCTGTCGGCGAGAGGCGGCATGGGTTCGCTGACGGCCCGTCACCCGGACCCTTCGGAAATTCCGTGCACCAACGTCCGCTTAGAAACCTCATCCACCTCACCCCGGCAACGAAATCACGAACCGCGCGCCGCCCAACGGCGAATCCTCGAGCCACACCTCACCCCCATGCACGCGCGCCACGCGCCGCACGATCGCGAGCCCGAGTCCGAACCCGCCGGTCTGTCGGTCGCGGCTCGAATCGAGCCGCTGAAACGGTTCGAACACGCGCGCGCGATCGGCCACTGGAATGCCCGGCCCGTCGTCGTCGACGCTCAGCACCAACGCGCCCGACGCATCGCTCGCCGCCGACAGCAGCACCGTACGCGACGCGTAGCGCGCGCCGTTGCGGATCAAGTTCAACAGCGCACGCGCGACGAGTTTCGGATCGCATACGTGCGAGGCGGGCGCCCCCGTGGTCGACACGTCGAGCATGATGCCGCGATCGGCGACATCGTTCGCGACGCTGCCGGCGACGCTGTCGATCAGCGCATTGACGGCCACCTCCATCGGCTCCAGTTCGCTCGCGCCCTGTTCGAGCCGTCCGATCGTCAGCAACTCGGTCACGAGTTCGTCGAGTTCGCGCACGTCGCGTCGCAGCGCGTCGCAACGTGTCTGCATCCGGCTGCTGTCGTCGGCGTCCGCGAGCAGCGCGAGTCCGAATTCCAGGCGAGCGAGCGGCGTCTTCAGCTCGTGCGAAATCGCATGCATCATTTCGCGCTGCTGCTTGATCGACGCTTCGATCCGTTCCGCCATGTCGTTGAACTGCACCGACAGCTCATAGATGTTCGACCGTGCGGACAATCGCACGCGCGTCGACAGCTCGCCCGCGCCGAACGCGTGTGCGGCAGTCTGCAGCTTGCGCAGGTCGCGCCAGTGATGTGACGTCCACAGCGCAACGGCGAACAGTGCGGCGAGCGCGATCATCCCGTTCGCATAAATCTTGACGTCGAGCATGGCCGGCTGAATCGGACGAGCATGCAGCACCGAACCATCGGCGAGCGGCATGTAGTAGTTCCTGCGGTCGTAGCTGATCGCAATCCGGCCGGCGTCCAGATCGCGCAGCGGCGCGTCGGACAATTGCGCGCGTGCGTCGGCCATCGTCAGGAAACCGAATCGCTCGTTGCCGTGCTGGCCGAGTTCGCTGAGCGCGAGCGTACGCTTCGCACCCGGATGGCGTTCGAGGTAATCGTTGAGCACGAACGCATACGTGGTCAGCGTATCGCGCTGCGCCTGCGCAACGCGCTCGTAGAAAATCTTGTCGAACGACCATTGAACGAATACGACCGCCGCGGCACAGCTGACGATCACGATCAGGTACAGCTTGATCAACGGGCGCAGCATTCACTCGTCCCATGCGGAAGGGCTGAACAGATAACCGCGGCCCCAGATCGTCTTGATCCGTTGCGGTTCGGACGAATCGTCCTCGAAGCGTCGGCGCAGCTTCGAGATGCCCGCGTCGACCGACCGGTCGATGCCATCGAACTCGATGCCGCGCAATTGCTTCAGGATCGCGTCGCGACTCAGTACGGTACCGGCTGCGCGCGCAAGGATCAGCAGCAGGTTGAACTCGGTGGTCTTCAGGTCGACGAGCTCGCCGCGCCACGCGACCGTGCGGTTCGGCGGCGAAATCGTCAGCTCGCCGAACTGCAGCGCCTGCACGGGCGCAGCGTCATCGGTCCGCGGTTCCGCAGGCTGCGCACGGCGCAGCAGCGCGCGAGCGCGGGCCACCAGCACGCGCGGCTCGATCGGTTTCGTCACGTAGTCGTCGGCGCCGGTTTCGAGGCCCGCGACCTGATCGTAGACATCCGCACGCGCCGTTAGAATCAGCACGGGCACGTTGCTGAACGCACGAATGCGCCGGCACACTTCCATCCCGTCGAGATTCGGCAGCATCAGGTCGAGTATCACGAGCGCCGGCCGGTGTTCGCGCACGGCGGCGATCGCGAGATCGCCGCGGCGCACGACCGTCACCGAGAATTCGTAGCCGTCGAGATATTCGCGCACGAGCTCGGCGAGGCGGTCGTCGTCCTCGATCAGCAGTACGCGGTATTTGAGCGGATGGTCGTTCATGGTCTCCTCGAAATGCGCGCCTTCTCTTTCAGGCCAATGCGGGCGTGGCGCGGCACGCGAATTCTATCCGGCGTTGTAGCGGCCCGCGAGGCCTCACGACAATCGGGAACACTCGAACACAATTGAGCACACATTTTCCGCAGATTGCGGACAGTCGTGCCGCGCGGGCGCTCCTAGACTTCGGGCTCCGTCACTCTCGTTCCGATATCGTGCGTCCCTCCATTCGTTCGTTGCGCTATTGCATGCCGCTTGCCGGCCTCACGCTTGCCTCCGCCGTCCACGCCGAAAACCAGTACGCGATATCGCTCGGCGGTGGCTTCGCGCCGCGCTATCAGGGCAGCAATCAGTACCGCGCCATCGTCGCGCCGTCCTTTTCCGCGATGTTCGGCAACGGCTTCTTCGTCGACAGCAGCGCCGGCGCCGGCTATCGCCTCGCGCTGCCGAACGGCGCGTTCGTGTCGGCCGCGCTGGGCTACGACGCGGGTCGCACCGACGACGATCGCTTCGGTCGTGCGGGCTCCGATCATCTGAAGGGAATGGGCAGGGTGCCGGGCTCGGTGCTGTTCGCGATGCACGCAGGCGTGAAGCTGCCGGACGGCGGCGAGCTGAGCCTTGCGATCGATGCGCCGGTCACGCATGGGTCGCGCGGCTTGTCCGGCCATGTCGATCTCGCGGTGCCCGTGTTCGAGCGCGGACGGCACGCGCTGGTCGCGACGGCCAGCGTGCATGCCGGCACGGGGCGCTATATGCAGACCTTCTACGGTGTGACCGATGCGCAGTCGCGGGCGAGCGGGTTCGGCCCGTATTCGACGAGCGGCGGCGTGGACAGCGCGACGCTGTCGCTCACGTGGAACTGGGACCTGTCGCGGCATTGGGCAGTGCGCGCGACGGGCGGCTTCACGCGCCTGCTGGGCCGCTACGGCGACAGCCCCATCGTGCAGACGCGCAGCAACTACTACGGGATGGCCGGCGCGACCTACCGGTTCTGACCGAACCGCAAGCGACGCCTGCACTGCACGATTTGCCTGCGGTAACATCGGCGCGAAGCCGGCACACTGGCCGGCCGCAACAAGGAGAAGCGGATGAATAAGACGATCACGATGCTGGCCGCGCTCGTTGCGAGTGCAACCATTGCCGGCTGCGCGGATACGGCCACACAGCATCGCAACGCCACCGCCGGCGGCGCGGTGCCGATCGCCGTGCCATCGGGCGCCGCGAACGCATGCAAAGCTGACGCGATGCCCGACGACGCGCTGATCGGCAAGACCGAAGTCGATGCGGCCGCGCTGCTCGACGGCTGCCTGTGGCGCGTGCTCGAACGCGACGGCCGCTCTCTGCCGGGCACGATGGATTACCGCGCGGTGCGGCGCGATCTTGGCGTGCGCGACGGGAAGGTGATCTGGGTCCGGCGTGGATGACGGACGGCGCGTGCGCGGCGCAGCCGTAGCGCGCCGGCCCGCTGCGCTACTTCGAGATGTACCAGAGCGCGTCGGCGCTCGCGCGCGAATCCTGCGTAGCCGCAGCCGGGGCTTGCGGCGCGGCGGCCGGCGGCGTGTTCGACGTGACGGCAGTCGGCCACGTCGCGGGTGTGTTCGACGCGGTCGACACCGCGGGATTGTTCGCGCTGCTGCCGGTCGATGCCGAACCCGACGTGCCCGGCGTGTTCAGATACCACAGCGCGTCGGTGGAAGCCGTCCGCGCGGTCGGCGCCTTTGCCGGCTGTTTCGTTGCCGGCGCCGCGCCCGGGCGCGTCGTTGCCGCGCTTGCCTGCGCAGTCGTCGCGCCGCCGCCACGTTGCGCGCGCGCCTCGAACGGCCCGAGCTGGAAGATCAACGTTTGCGCGGAACGCGTCACGACGGCATACGGAAACTGCAGTTCCCACGACATCAGGACGCGCCCCGACGAAGTCTCCGTGAAGATCGCCGGCACGTGCTTCATGTCGCTGAACTGCACGTAGATGCGTGCGCCGTCGTCGAACACCTGGGTCGGCTTGGCCTGGTCGGCGCCCGTGACGGTCCAGCCGAAGTTGTACGTGCCGGCCGGCCCGGCGGGGCCGCCCTGCGAAGCAGGCGGAGCGGCCGGCGCGAGCGTGCGCGTGCGCGCGACCGGCGGCGCCGACACGCTCAGGCTCGCGAACGGATTGTACGGCTGCACCTGTTGCGGCGGCGTAAAGGAAGGGGGCAGGATGGGCATGGGAGTATCGGGCGAATCCGGCAGGGTCCGGATTGCATCATAGACCTTGCGGGCATACGCGAGGCGCTTGTCGGGCGACGCGGAGTTGTACGCGCCGATCGCGTTCCAGTTCGCGCCGAGCTGACGGATGTTCTGCGACAGGATCCACGCGCCGACGTACGCGTTGGTGCAGGCGTCGAACAGGCTTTCGCGCGTGATCCCTTCGCGCGCGAGCGTCGGCAGCCACGTGCTGTTGATCTGCATCAGGCCGATGTCGACCGTGCCGTTCGTGTTCGTGTTCACCGCGTTCGGATTCATCCCGGACTCCACCTGCGCGATGCCGCGCAGCAGGCTCACGCTCACCTTCTGGAACGTGGCGGCGTCGTCGAGGCAGTCCGCGTGCGCAAGCGTGGGCAGCGCGCACGACAGGGCGAGCGCCGCGGCGAGCGTCGGCATGGCGTGGCTGATCGAACGGTTGGTCTGACGCGGCATGACAGGATGGGGCGGAATCCGGCCGCCCGGTGCAAGGAAATTACGCAGACGCGAAGTGTGCCATAGCATTCGGTCAAATGGTTCGCGTCAAACTTTCCTTTGCAATTGTGCGGGCATTTTGGCCCGAATTTCCCCGCGTTTTCGTGAATTCCGCCCCGCTGAAATCGGTAAAAAAGACGATCTGGCGCATCTATGCCGACGAGCCGTTGCTGCCGCGCACGGAGATGACGCGGCGCGTCAATTCACCACAAAATGCGGCCATGAAAGACGGCAGCCCAAGGCTGCGGCCAATGGGCCTTGGTAAATGGCGGCGGCGCGCGGCCCGTCGTGCCCCTCAGAAGCGATGGCGCAGCCCGAGATTGACGATCGTCTGCGAACTGGTGCCTGCGTAGCCGTACGAACCGATCGATGCCTGCGCGGCCATCGATTCGCCGTTGCCGTCGCCGGTCTGGCCGCTCGCGTGCTGGTAGGCGGCGGTCAGGTAGACGTCGGTGCGTTTCGACAGGTTGTAATCCGCGCCGACCGACACCTGGTGATAGGTGGCCGACGTATCGCCGCCCGAACGCGTATAGCTGTAGCCGAGGCCGACGAGCAGCGCATTGGTCGCCTGATAGTTCACGAAGCCCTGACCGGTGTTGTAGTGCTCGTTCGAGCCGAACACCGAGCTCGCATCGCGGCGGTATTGCGCGTTGCTGTAGCCGACGCCGAAGGTGAACGGGCCCGCGACGTACTGGCCCGCGATGCGTGCGATGCCGATCGAATGCGCGCTCGCGTAGCCGCTGTTGACCGGGCCGTCGAAGGTGCCGTCGGACGAGCTGGTCCAGCCGTTGCGCAGCCCGTTCGACGCCGCGCTGTTGGTCGCATGGAAGTAGCCGCCCGCGACGCTGAACGGTCCGTTGCCGTAGGTGACCGCCGCCGAGTACGACTGTTGCGCGCCGGTGCTGCCGGCGATCCCGCCGAACGAGTACATCGCCGCGAACTGCAGGCCCGAATAGACGGCCGACGTGTATTTCACCGCGTTGTCGACGCGGAAGCTGTTGTCGTAGTTGTCCACGTCGCCCGGCGTCGCGAACACGCTGCCGAAATAGTTGTCGGCGGTGATGCCCTGCACGAGATCGATGAGCGGATCGTACTGGCGGCCGAACGTGAGCGTGCCGTATTGGTCGCTGGTCAGCCCGACGAACGCCTGGCGGCCGAACAGCCGGTTGCCCTGGCCGAGCCGGCCGTTGCTCGGATCGAAGCCGTTCTCGAGCTGGAACAACGCCTTGAGGCCGCCGCCGAGATCCTCGATGCCCTTCACGCCCCAGCGGCTGCCGGCGAGATTGCCCGCGCTGCTGTTGCCGAGCATCCACGCGTTGTCCTTGCCCTGCGCGTGATTCACGTAGGTGACCGACGTATCGATCACACCGTACAGCGTCACGCTCGATTGCGCGTGCGCGGCGGGAATCGCCGCGAACGACGCGAGCGACATCAGCGAAAGGGCCGTGCGTTTCATCTCATCTCCTTGCGTATTGGTTTTTTCACGAAAAGCGGAATGGCAGGAGACTACCGAGCGCATCGCGCATCGGCAAAAACGAAATACTCCGATGTGACCTAAAGCCGACATGTGCATTCTGCGGCAAGGTGCATTGAGAGATTCAGATTATTGATAAACGTGAGTCAATCTCGGTGAAATAGGCGCGCATATAAGGTTTGCGTTGCCGGATTTGCGATAATTCCACGCGAATTTCACACCGAAACGCGTTTGTCGCCGATTCGTCAATTAATTATTTAATGAATCGAATGCCGGAAAGCGTACGGGATGTGTTATTTGCACGCCGCATTCGCGCCGGCCGGTGCGCGCCGCATCGGCACCGATCGCCCGCAACAGCTCGCAACCCGCTCCGAGAACACCATCATGACCGTCCCGTCTCCAAAGTCGCGCCTGCAGCTGTTCGCAGCAGCCTTGGCACTCCTGTCTGCCCTCTGCGCGGTTGCACCCGCATACGCATACGCGGACGCGCCGGCTGCGCTCGAGCGCGGGCTGCACGCGTTCATCCGCGACACCTACGGCGCGTGGCGCGCCGACCGCAAAGGCTGGCAGCCGGCTGCCGGCGACTCGATCTATTCGGCACGCGGAACGTTGCGGGTCGCGACGGCCGACGGTCCACGCATGCTGCTCGCGATGTGCGGCGAGACCGACGCGGCCGTCGCCAACGGGATGCCGGGCATGGGCTCGGACGGCACGCCGGGCACGGTGCGCATCGAGCGGCTCGGCCCGCATCTGTTCGGTTTCGTGATCGGCGACGGCACCACGTTGCAGGGCTATACGCAGACGAGCCAGTCGATCCGGCTGCCGTACCGCAACGCGCTCGTCGAAGCCGCGCCGCGCATCGACGAAGCGCTCGACAACGGTGGCTCGCTCGATTGCGCCAACGCGAAGTCGCACTGCGAGCGCCGCACGTTCGCGATCGCGCCCGACACGACGGCCACGGACGACGTCTATCCGTTGACGGTCATCGAGACGGGCCGGCGCGGCAGCCGCGAGATCCACGCGCGCTACACGGTGAAGTTCGACGCGGCACGCGGCCGCTACGTCGTGCCGAAGCCGCTGCGCGAAGGCTATTGAGCGGCGCTGTACGGCGCCCGGCAAGCACCCCTCGGCACGCCGCGCGCCCGCGCGTCAGACGTACAGATACCGCACGAGATGGAAGAACACCGGCGCGGCGAAGCAGATCGAATCGACGCGATCGAGCATCCCGCCGTGACCGGCGATCATCGAGCCCCAGTCCTTCGTGCCGAGCGAGCGCTTCACGGCCGACAGCACGAGCCCGCCGACGAAGCCCGCGATCACGACCGCGAGCGAAATGCCGAACGCCGCGCCGAAGCTGAACGGCGTCACGCGATACAGCGACGCGCCGCACAGCGTCGCGAGCAAGCCGCCGCCGACGAAGCCCTCGACCGTCTTCGACGGCGACAGCTGCGGTGCGATCTTGCGGCGGCCGAACAGCTTGCCGACCACGTACTGCAGCACGTCGCTGATCTGCACGACGAACAGGAAGAAGAACAGCAGCAGCGCGTTCTGCCCCGCGTAGTGCGGAATGTCGAGGATCAGCACGGCGGGCGCATGGCTGAGCCCGTACACGCACACCATCAGCGCCCAGTTGATCTTCGCGTTGCGGCTCAGGAATTCGCGCGTGTCCTGCGTGAGCGCCGACACCAGCGACATCGCGAAGAACAGGTGCACCGGCACGAAGATCGAATACATCCCGTACCAGTTGATCGCGAGCAGCAGGTACTGCACCGGAATCGCGACGAAGAACGCGATGAACAGCGTGGTGTGGTCGCTCGGCGTCGTCGGCGTGAGCGTGATGAATTCGCGCAGCGTCAGGTACGACAGCAGCGCGAACACGAAATACGTGACGTTGTTGCCGAGGCTGATCGCGACCACCATGATCGCGATCATCGCCCACCACGCGCGGATGCGCTGGTTCAGGTTGACGATGGTCGCGTTCGCGCCGCCGCTGCGCGCGCCGAGGATCGCGCCGATCACGGTCGCGATCACCAGCACGCCGGTGACGCCCGCGACCAGTTCCCAGAAGAGAGTTCGCATGAAGAAGTCCGGAATAGGAAGAGTAGGGCGCCGCGTTCAGCCGGCCGGCCGCTGCGGCGGCGCGAGCGCGACGAGCGCGTCGCGCATGCGCGCGAGGAAGGTCGGTTTGTCCTCGCCGGCGCGAAGCGCATCGTTCGCGCCGAAATGCACCTTGCAGATCAGCGGCACGGGCCAGATCGTGCCCTTCGGCATGATCCGCTGCAGGTTCTCGAGGTAGACGGGCGCGAGCGCGACGTCCGGGAATTCGGTCGCGAGGTGGTACAGCCCGCTCTTGAACGGCTGCGGCAGCACGTCCGCACCGCGCGTGCCTTCCGGAAAGATGATGATCGAGTGGCCTTGCCGCAGCGCGTCGCGCACGGGGTCGAGCGGGTCGCCGCCCGACTCGCGGTGGCGATCGATCAGCACGACGTTCAACAGCTTCTGCGCGACGTGCCGCTTCAGATTGCCGCTGTCCCAGTAGTCGCGCGCGGCGACGGGCCGGACGACCGCGCGCACGTCGCGCGGCAGCGCCGCGAGAATCGCGAGCGTGTCGATATGGCTCGTGTGGTTGGAGAAGTAGATCTTCTGCGTCGGCGCGGGGCGGCCCTGATGCCATACCGGATACGCGCCGGCCACGAGCCGCACGATCGACAGCAGGAAATCGCGTTGCCAGACATTGACGATGTTCATCGGCGCCGCGCCTCCCGCATGCGTGAGCGTGCCGCCACCGAAGCGCGGCGACCGCGTGGATCCCGAAATGCCGGCGCGGCAGGATGCGCACCGGACGGCCATGGTTCAATTTTTGTCAAATTCGTGGCTGCCTGTCGCAGGGCCGCGACGGCCGGACGCGTTGCCGCTTGTATCGGAGTGCGGCGAATGCGCCGATCGGCGGCGTAATAATCGGCTATTGCACGAGCGCCCGCTGCAATTCGAATGGATTGGTGTGCTGACGGGCTTGCGGATTATCGCGAGTTTCGGTCGAAAATGCCAGATTGCGCGCGCAACGAACGCGGCGCACGGCTTGACGCGTCGCAGCCGCTCGGCGACGATTACGCCCACCTGACGACCGCCGATCGCGGCGGTCGAGCCGCCGGGGGTAGGGCGGCGGCGAACGTGTCCGAGCGTGCCGAACCAGAAAAATCATGAGCCTCTACGCACTCAAACCAAAATTCCAGAACTGCCTGCGTCCGTTCGCGGATTCGCTCGCCGAGCGCGGTGTCACCGCCAACCAGGTCACGTTGTTCGCGGCGGGCGGCTCGATCGTCGTCGGTGCGCTCGCGGGGCTCGGCGGGTTCGCCCGCGCGCTGTTCCTGCTGATTCCGGTCTGGCTGTTCGCGCGGATGGCGCTCAACGCGATCGACGGCATGCTCGCGCGCGAACACGGGCAGAAAAGCACGCTCGGCGCGTACCTCAACGAGCTCGGCGACGTCGTGTCCGATCTCGCGCTCGTATTGCCGTTTCTCGCGATTCCCGCGTTCGCTCCGGCCGACGTCTGGTTGTTCGCGCTCGCCGCCGTCATCGTCGAATGCGCGGGGCTGATCGGCCCGCTCGCGGGCGCGACGCGCCGCTACGACGGCCCGTTCGGCAAGAGCGACCGTGCGCTCGCGCTCGGTGCGTTCGCGCTGTGGTTCGGCGTCGGCCTGCCGATCGGCGGCGTCGGCGCGTGGCTGTGGCGCGTGCTGATCGTGCTGTCGATCGTGACGGCCGTGCGGCGCGTGCGGGCCGGCGTCGCGGAAGCCGGCGGCTGATGGCTGATGGCTGACGATTGACGGCACGCGCGTGAGACCGGCGCCGGGGGCGGCGCCGCATGATTCGAATAACGAAACGAGAGAGATCGCATGAGCGCACGCACGGCCCGCGAGGCCGACTTCATCACGCACGACGGCACCGCGCTGTTCTATCGTCACTGGCCCGCCACCGCGCCGCGCTGCCGCGGCGCGATCGTGCTGCTGCATCGCGGTCACGAGCATTCGGCGCGTGTCGCGCACCTCGTCGACGAGCTCGACCTGCCCGACTTCGCGTTCTTCGCATGGGATGCGCGCGGCCACGGCCGCTCGCCCGGCGCGCGCGGCTACAGCCCGAGCGCGGCCGCGTCGGTGCGCGATCTGCAGAGCTTCGTCGAGCACATTCGCGACACGCACGGCGTCGCGATCGAGGACATCGCCGTCGTCGGACAGAGCGTCGGCGCGGTGCTCGCAGCCGCGTGGGCGCACGACTATGCGCCGCCGATCCGCTGCCTTGTGCTCGCGTCGCCCGCGTTCCACATCAAGCTGTACGTACCGTTCGCGCGGCCGGGCCTGCGGCTGATGCACAAGCTGCGCGGCCTGTTCTACGTGAACAGCTACGTGAAGCCGAAATTCCTCACGCACGACCCGCAGCGGATCGCGAGCTATGCGGCCGATCCGCTGATCACGCGGCCGATCGCGGTCAACATGCTGCTCGATCTGCACGACACCGCGCAGCGGATCGTCGCCGATGCGGCCGCGATCACGGTGCCGACCCAGCTGCTGATCTCGGGCGCCGACTGGGTCGTGCATCGCGATCCGCAGGACCGCTTCTTCGAGCGGCTCGGCGCCGCGCGCAAGGAGCGCATCGTGCTGCCGGGCTTCTATCACGACACGCTCGGCGAGCGCGACCGCGCGCAGGCGCTCGCGCCGCTGCGCGCGTTCGTGCTGCGCGAATTCGACACGCCGAGCCCGCGCGTGTCGCTCGCCGACGCCGACCGGCGCGGCGCATTCCATGACGAATACGTGGCGCTCCGCGCTGCGCCGGCGAGCCCGTTCGCGCGCGCGTACTGGGCGTTGGTGCGGGCCGGCCTGAAGGCGGGCGGTGCACTGTCGGACGGCATCGCGCTCGGGCTGCGGCTCGGCTTCGATTCGGGCTCGACGCTCGACTACGTGTACCGCAATCGCGCGCAGGGGCGCTTCGGCATCGGCGCGCGGATCGATCGCACCTATCTCGACTCGCCGGGCTGGGCCGGCATTCGCCAGCGCAAGCTGCACCTGCAGGAGCTGATCGGTGCGGCGATCGGCCGGCTGCGCAGCCGCGGCGAACCGGTGCGCATCGTCGACATCGCGGCCGGCCACGGGCGCTACGTGCTCGACGCGATCGCGACGGCCGCCGAGCGCGACGGCGCGGCGCCCGACGACATCCTGCTGCGCGACTACAGCGCGCCGAACGTCGATGCCGGGCGCGTGCTGATCGCGCAGCGCGGCCTCGAGCCGATTGCGCGCTTCGAGCGCGGCGATGCGTTCGACGACGCGTCGCTCGCGACGCTCGAACCGCGTCCGACGCTCGCGATCGTGTCGGGACTGTACGAGCTGTTCGGCGACAATGCGCTCGTCGAGCGCTCGCTGCGCGGGCTCGCGCGGGCCGTGCCGCCCGGCGGGTATCTGGTCTATACGGGGCAGCCGTGGCATCCGCAGCTCGAATTCATCGCGCGCGTGTTGAACAATCACCGCGGCGAGGCGACGTGGGTGATGCGCCGCCGCTCGCAGGCCGAGATGGACGAGCTCGTCGCGCGCGCGGGCTTTCGCAAGCTCGACCAGCGCATCGACGCGATGGGCATCTTCACGGTCAGCCTGGCCCAGCGGGTCGACGCGCAATGAGCGCGTCCGGCGTTCGCGCGGGCCGTCCCGCGCAGGCGGCGGCCGGCGCAAGCGACGCGTCCTGGGCGTTGCGCATCGGCGCGCTCGCGGCGATGGGCGCGCTGTTCTTCTCCACCTACGGTCTCGCGAACTGGCTCGCCGCGCGCCGCGCCGCGGTGCCGACCTTCGCGTTCGGCTGGGAGCACGCGATCCCGTTCGTGCCGTGGACGATCGTGCCGTATTGGTCGATCGATCTGCTGTACGCGCTGTCATTCCTGTTCTGGACCCGTCGCGACGATCTGCTCGACCACGTGAAGCGGCTGCTGACCGTGCAGCTCGTGTCGGTCGCGTGCTTCATCGCATGGCCACTGCGCTTCGGCTTCGCGCGTCCCGACGCGAGCGGCGTGGCCGGCGCGTTGTTCACGCTGCTGATGGGGTTCGACAAGCCGTACAACCAGGCGCCGTCGCTGCACATCGGGCTGCTCGTGGTGCTGTGGGCCGTCTACGCGCAGCAGCTGCGCGGCACGCTCGCGCGGGCGCTGCTGCATCTGTGGTTCGCGGCGATCGGCGTATCGGTGCTGACGACCTACCAGCACCACGTGATCGACGTGCCGACCGGCGCGGCCGTCGGCTGCATCGCGCTGTTCCTGTTTCCGTTGCGCGATGCGGCGGGCCACTCGCGCAGCGGCGACGCTGCGCCGTGCGCGGCGAGCCGCGCGCTCGCGCGCCGCTATGCGCTCGGCGCGGCGACGTTCGTGCTGGTCGTACTCGGCTGTGTGCCGCGCGCGCCGGCCGCGGCGTTGCTCGCCGGGTGGGTCGCGCTGGCGCTCGCGTGCGTCGCGTGGGCTTACTGGCGCGGCGCGCCCGCCGCGTTCCAGAAGGACGACGCCGGCCGCATGCCGGTGTTCGCGCGCTGGCTGCTCGCGCCGACGATCGTCGGCGCGTTCGTCAATTCGCGGCTGTGGACGTTGCGGCACGCGGCGCCGGTGCGCGTCGCCGAGCGCGTGTGGATCGGCCGCATGCCGACGACGCGCGACGTGCGACGCCACGGCTTCACCGCGCTCGTCGACCTGACGGCCGAGATGCCGCGCTGGGCCGCGGCCGACGCGTCGCTCGCGTATGCGGCGGTGCCGCAGCTCGATCTGGTGGTGCCGAGCTGCGCGCAACTCGCGGCGGCGGTCGAGGCCATCGAGCGCCTGCATGCGCAAGGCCGCGACGTGCTGGTTCATTGCGCGCTCGGCTACGGGCGCAGCGTGCTGTGCGCGGCTGCATGGCTCGCGGCACGGCGCGGGCTGAGCGACGCGCGCGACGCACTCGCCGCGGTGCGCGAGGTGCGAGCGCGGGCGGTCTGGTCCGACGACGCGGTCGCCGTGCTGCAGGACTGGCTCGACCGCCGCGCGGCGGGGCGCGCATGAGCGGCGCTTCGTCGGCGCCGTTCCGGATCGCCGCCGCACGCGGCGTGCTCGACGCGGGCGCGTGGGCGATCGCGGCCGCGCTGGCGGCGGCCGGCGCGGGCGGATGGATCGCATCGGGCTGGCCGCCGGCGAGCATCGCGCGCGCGGTGCTGGCCGTCGTCAGCGCCGGCTCGGCGATCGCCGCGCTGTGGTACGCGGTGCGCATCGAGATCGATCGCCGCTTGTTCGCCGCGCTCGCGCACGCGACGTCGGACGACGGCGACGACGAGCTCGGCCACGCGCTCACCGCGCTCGATCGCGCACTGGCCGACCTCGGCTGGATCGATCCACGCAGCGCCGCGCGCGGGCTCGACGCGCGCGTGCGCGGCGCGGTCCGGTTATGCCGGGCCGGCATGCTCGTCGCGATCGTGCAATGGGTCGTGGTGGCGGTCGCGATCGCGGTGCCGGTGGGCCATTGACGGCCATCTCGGCGCATTAGCGGCCCGTTAGCGACCCATTAGCGCCCGGCCGCGCCACACGATCGCGGCGCCGCCCGCGACGCAGCGCAGCAATGGCCCGAACCGCGTGACCGAACCGCGGAATCGATTTGATATAAATCAGCTTTGCGCGAAGAAATCCCGACGTGCGGCGCACGCTTGCGGTAGCATACGCGCCGCCCACGCGGCAGCGCACATTTCGGGCGGCCCGCAAGGAGCCGCAATCCGTCTCCACGCACACCTGCCGCACCGACTCGATGCTGGCAGGCCGATCGCCAGCCCTCGTGCAAGTTTTGCCATTCAATCGCTGCACGCAGCATTTCCGACCGAATTGAGTTTTTTTCGCTTCGGCATTGCTGAATCGTGCGGCTTTCGTCCTATTTTTAAGATAGTGTGACGAATGGGGTAGCGCCGGTGCCAGGCGCTCGCGTAGACGTGCGACCGGACAAAGAAGCCGCGTCGCCGTTCAGATAAATGAATTCAGGCCAGATAGATTATTGAGGGGAAGCAGTGGGGATGTGCACTTACGGGCATAGCTGCTTTGCGCGCGCCGGTCGCGGCGCGCTGGATCACCGGACGTTCGAAACGATGCGGGGCCGAGCATGAGGCCGGCCGCGTCGTTGTTCATGCTGTCCGCTGCGCTGTTCGGCGCATTGCATACCGCCGCGCTGTCCGCCGCGCCGATGCCGGTCGCGTCGGTGGCGTCGGCCGGGGCGGCCGTGCCTGCGGTTGCCGGCGCCGCGTCCGCGCCCGCCGATGTTGCGCGCGCGCTACAGGTTGCCGCCGCATCGGGCGCGGCCAGCGCGGCCGCCGCCGCGGCCGGCGGGCCGGCCATCACCGTGCGTCTGCCGTTCGCGTCGCTCGGCGCGTTCGATCCGCTGCATCTGCGCGGCGCCGACGATGCGCGCACGATCAACGCGGGCGTGCGGCTCGATCGCGTGGTGACCGGCGCGCGGCTGCGCCTGACCTACGCGTATTCGCCGTCGCTGGTGTTTCCGATGTCGCATCTGAAGGTGCTGGTGAACGGCGAGGTCGTCTCGACCGTGCCGTTCGACGCGCCGCGCGCGGGCCGCATGGTCACGCAGGACATCCCGATCGATCCGCGCTACTTCTCCGATTTCAACCAGATCGGCCTGCGCCTGATCGCGCATTACACGCTCGATCATTGCGAAGACCCGTCGAACTCGGCGCTGTGGGCCGACGTGAGCCCGACCAGCGAGCTGATCCTCGACGAAGCGCCGGTGCGCTTGCCGAACGATCTGGCGTTGCTGCCCGCGCCGTTCTTCGACCGGCGTGACAACGGCCGCCTGCGGCTGCCGTTCGTGCTGCCGGCGTCGCCCGACTCGGCGACGCTGCGCAGTGCCGGCGTGCTCGCGTCGTGGTTCGGCGCGCTGGCCGATTACCGGCAGGCGCGCTTCCCGGTCGCGACGACGCTGCCGGCCGACGACCAGGCCGTCGTGATCGGCACCGTCGCGACGCTGCCGGCCGGCCTCGCGCTGCCGGCGGTCAACGGCCCGCTGCTCGCGGTCGCCGACAACCCGGCCGCTCCCGGGCGCAAGCTGCTGATCGTGACCGGCCGCACGGCGGCCGAGGTCGACGACGCGGTCGGGACGCTCGTGCTCGGCCGCGCGGCGCTGTCGGGCCCGGCCGCGACCGTCGCGCACGTCGATCTCGGCGCGCCGCGCAAGCCGTACGACGCGCCGCGCTGGTTGCCGGTCGACCGGCCGATCGCGTTCCGCGAACTCGTGTCGGACCCGCGCCAGCTGGAAGTGCGCGGCACGTCGCCGGACGCGATCCGCCTGAACCTGCACGTGCCGGCCGATCTGCATTCGTGGAACGGCTCCGGCGTGCCGATCACGCTGCGCTATCGCTACACGGCGCCGAGCGTGCAGGACGACTCGACGCTGTCCGTCGAGATCAACGACCAGCTCGTGAAGTCGTACCGGCTCGCGCCGGCCCATTCGGAAGACGCGCGCGGCCGCATGCAGCTGCCGCTGCTGTCGGTGCCGGAAGGGCGCGTGACGAGCGACGTCGACATTCCGGCGTTCCGGGTCGGCAGCGGCAACCAGCTGCAGCTGCGCTTCACGCTGGATTCGCAGAAGACGGCGCTGTGCTCGAGCACGGCGCTCGAGCCGCAGCGCGCGGCGGTCGACCCCGATTCGACGATCGACTTCTCGCACTTCGTCCACTACGCGCAACTGCCGAATCTGGCGTACTTCGCGAACAGCGGGTTCCCGTTCACGCGCTTCGCCGATCTGTCGCAGACCGCCGTCGTGGTGCCCGACCGGCCGTCGCCGCAGGAGCTCGAAGCGTATCTGACGATGCTCGGCCACATGGGGCAGTGGACCGGCTTCCCGGCGCTGCGCGTGCAGCTCGCGCGGCCGGGCGAAGTCGCCGCGCTCGCGGGCCGCAAGGATCTGCTGGTGATCGACGGCTCGCCTGCGTCGCCGCTGCTGTCGCAGTGGCGCGCGGCCGCGCCGCTGTCGATCGACCCGCAGGCGGGCGCCGGCGCGACGCGCGTCGCGTTCGCGGTGAAGGAGCGCTGGCGCAACGGCGTCGGCCAGCCCGACGGCGGCGCGCACATCGAACAGACGGGCCCGCTGGCCGCGCTCGCAGGTTTCGAGTTGCCGGGCAGTCACGGCCGCAGCGTCGTCGCACTGACCGCGACCGACCAGCCGCGCCTGGGCGACCTGCTCGACGTGTTCGAGAAACCGGGCCTCGTGTCGCAGCTGCAGGGCGACCTCGCGCTGGTGCGGCCGGGGCAGGTCGACAGCCTGCGCGTCGGCGATCGCTACGTGGTGGGCTTCGTGCCCTGGTATGCGCGCGTCTGGACGCACGCGGCGCGTCATCCGGTCGTGCTGGGCGTGGTCGGCGTCGTTGCCGGGCTGCTGCTCGCGCTCGGCGTGTTCAGCGTGCTGCAGAGAATCGCCGCGCGCCGACGGGGGATGTAACGGATGGTGTGGGCATACGCAACACGGCGGGCGGCGCGGCGCGCCGGCGCGGCGCTCGCGCTGGCCGCTGCCGCGGCAGCCGGCCCGCTGCACGCGGCGCAGGACGGCGCGGGCGCAGCGGCGGGGTCGGCCGGGGCGGCCGGCGCGCAATGCGGCGGCGCGGCGTGGCCGCGCTGGGACGCGTTCAAGCGCGATTTCGTGTCGGCCGACGGCCGGGTGATCGACGTCGGCTCCGACGATTCGCGCACGGTATCGGAGGGGCAGGCGTATGGACTGTTCTTCGCGCTCGTCGCGAACGACCGGCGCACGTTCGACACGATCCTCGCATGGACCGAGAACAATCTCGCGCAGGGCGACCTGAGCGCGCATCTGCCCGCGTGGCTGTGGGGCCGCGCGCCGGACGGCGCGTGGCGCGTGCTGGACGCGAACGCGGCGTCGGACGCCGACCTGTGGATCGCGTACACGCTCGTCGAAGCCGGCAGGCTGTGGCACGAGCGCAGCTACACCGCGCGCGGTGCGCTGCTCGCGAAGCGCGTGCTCGACACCGAGACGGCCAGCGTGCCGGGCCTCGGCCTCACGCTGCTGCCCGGCCCGACCGGCTTCAAGCTGGCGAACGGGCAATGGCGCGTGAACCCGAGCTATTCGCCGCCGCAGGTGATCCGCGGGCTTGCCGCCCGCTTGCCCGACGAGCGCCGCTGGGCCGCGCTGATGACGAGCACAGGCCGCGTGCTGCTCGACACCGCACCGAAGGGCTTCGCGCCGGACTGGGCGCTGTATCGCGCGGGCGCCGGCTTCGGCCCCGATCCGCAGACCCACGCGGAAAGCGCGTACAACGCGATTCGCGTGTACCTGTGGGCCGGCATGCTGGATCGCAGCGATCCGCTCGCCGCGCCGCTGCTCGCGCGTTTCGCGCCGTTCGCCGACCACATCGCCGCGCATGGCGCGCCGCCGGAGCGGGTCGACACGACCACCGGCGTCGCCGCGCCGAACGACGGCAACGGCGGCTTCTCCGCGGCGGCCGTGCCGTTCCTCGCCGCGCGCGGCCAGCAGGCGCTCGCCGATGCGCAGGCCGCGCGGGTCGATGCGCTCGCGCGCCAGTCGCCGCCCGGCTACTACACGAGCGTGCTGACGCTGTTCGGCCTCGGCTGGCGCGACGGTCGCTACCGGTTCGGCGCCGACGGGACGCTCGACGCGCGCTGGGAGGGCCGTCCATGCGCGGCACGATGAAACGCGCGGCGCCGCGCGTCGCCCGGTTCGCGTGGCTCGCGTCGTCGATCGGTGCGGCCGTGCCGGCCGCCGCCGCTGTCACCGTGGCTCCGGCGCAGGATGTCGTGACGTCCCAGCCGGCCGCGACGCTGAGCGCGGCCGATCGCTCGGACGCGCAGCGCCTGCTGTCGACCGCGCGCATGTGGGGCGACAAACATCGCGACGATCTTGCGCGCGATGCGCTGCGCAAGGGGCTGCTGATCGCACCGGACGATCCGGGCCTGCTCGCCGAGCAGATGCGCGTGCTGCTGCGGCTCGGCGATTCGAAAGGCGCCCAGGCCGCGCTCGCGCGCCTGCAGGCGCGCGCACCGGCGGCGCCGGACACGCGCCGCGCGGCCGACGAATACCGCGTCGCGACGAGCGGCCGCGGCGAGATGGCGCAGATTCGCCTGCTCGCCCGCAGCGGCCGCACGGACGAAGCCGCGCGCCGCATCGTCGCGCTGTTTCCGAACGGCGCGCCGTCGGGCGCGCTCGGCGCCGAGTATTACGAGATCCTCGCGAATGCGCCGGGCGGCCGCGAAGCGGCGCTCGCCGCGTTGCGTCGGCGGATCGCGGCCGATCCGCAGGACGTCAACGCGTCGATGGCGCTCGCGCGGCTGCTGAACCAGCGCGCCGAGACGCGCGCGGAGGCGAACCGAATCGCATGGGCGCTCGCGAAGCGCCCGGACGCCGACCATACGGAAGCGATGAACATCTGGCGGCACGTACTGCAGTCCGCGGGCGCCGATCTCGCGTATCTGGACGCGCTGCACGCTTATCTCGAACTGGTGCCGGACGACACGGAATTCCACGACCGCGCGGCCCAGCTCGACCAGCAGCGCGACGCGCAGCGCAAGCTCGAACGCGATCCCGACTACATCGCGCAGCAGCGCGGCCTGCAGGCGCTCGCCCGCGGCGATCTGGCCGGCGCCGATCCGCTGCTCGCGCGCGCCGCGCGCGCCCGGCCCGACGACGCCGATGCGCTCGGCGGCCTCGGGCTGCTGCGGCTGCGCGAAGGCCGGCATGACGAAGCGCGTGCGCTGTTCGCGCGTGCCGCGGCGCTGGCCACAACCGATCAGCGCGGCAAGTGGCAGGGCCTCGCGCGTACCGCGCAGTTCTGGGGCCTGCTCGCCCAGGGCCGCGCGGCGGCCTCGGCCGGCCGGCCGCAGGACGCGGAGCGCTCGGCGCGCGCCGCGCTCGCGATGCAGCCCGACAGCCCCGACGCGAAGCTGCAGCTGGCCGATGCGCTGCTCGCGCAGCGCGACTGGACGCGTGCGGAGCCGCTGTTGCGCGAGTTGCTCGCCGTGCGTTCGCCGAGCGTGTCGGTCGTGCGCGACACCGCGCTGCTTTATCAGAACACCGGGCGCGCCGAGCGCATCGGGCCGTTGCTCGACGCGCTGCAAAGCCGCGTGACCGGCAGCGACGACCGTCGCGCGCTCGACGGGCTGCGTGCCGACCTGCTCGCGACCGAGGCGCGCGCGCTCGCCGACAAGGGCGAGCGCGGCCCGGCCGCGCAGCGCTACGAGGCCGCGGTGCGCGCGGCGCCCGATGAGCCGTGGACGCGTTTCGCGCTGGCGCGGCTGTATCGCGACATGGGCTTGCCGCAGCTCGGCCGCACGGTGATGGACGACGGCCTCGCGCAGGCCGATACGCCCGAAATGCGCTATGCGTGCGCGCTGTACCGCAACTCGATCGACGACGTCGCGGGCGCCCGGACGGCGCTCGCCGGCATCGCCGACGCGCAGCGCTCGGACGGCATGCGCGCGCTCGCACGCAAGCTCGACGCCGAAGCGGCGCTGGCCGACGCGCGCGTCGCGCTGGGCGGCGGCGACCGGACGGCCTTCGCCGCGTCGCTCGCGCACGCGCAGGCGAGCGCGCCTGACGATCCCGACATGCTGGCCGCGATCGGCGCGCAATGGATCGACGCGGGCGAGCCCGAGCGCGGGCTCGCGCCGCTGCGCGACTGGATCGCCGCGCATCCGAACGAAGCCGATCCCGACGTGCGGCTGCGCTACGGCGATCTGCTCGGCAGCGCGGCGCGCGACGACGCGCTCGCCGCATGGCTCGCCGCGCTGCGCGGCGAACGCGGGCTGACGCCGGCGCAGACGGCGCGTCTCGAAGACCAATCGTTGCGGCTCGTGCTGCGCCAGACCGACGACGCGATCGCGCAGCAGGACTATGCGCGCGCGCGCCGGCTGCTCGAGCGCGCGAGCCCGGCCGGCCGCGCCGACCCGCGCTACGCGCTCGAGCTCGCCGATCTCGAACGCGCGCAGGGCCATTACGATGCGGCGCGCGCCGCGCTCGCGGCGGTCGTCGCACGGACGCCGGACGATGCCGACGTGCAACTCGCACTCGCGCGCATCGACGAGGACAGCGGCCAGCGCAAGGCTGCGCTCGCACGCGTGCAGGCAGTGCTCGCGCGCACGCCGGACGACGACGTCGACACGCGGCTGTCGGTGGTGCGGCGCCTGAACGCGCTGCGCCGCGCCGACGAAGCCGCGCAGGTGGTCGAGCCGTTGCAGGCCGCCTATCCGGCGCGCGCCGACGTGACGGTCGCGGCCGGCCGCGTGGCCGAGGCGCAGGGGCGCTACGACGATGCCGCGTCGCTGTACCGGCTGTCGCAGTCGCAGGAGCGTGCGACCGGCGTGAGCCCCGGCCGCGACGGCCGCACGCCGGCGCAAGCCGCGTTCGCGGAGCTCGAGCAGCGGCGCGATCCCGAGATCGAGGCCGGCTGGCTGCCCGCGTACAAGTCCGGGGACGAAGGCGTGTCCGCGTACCGTGCGCAGCAGGTGCCGATCTACATGCAGCTGCCGATCCGCTACGACGGTCATGCGTTCCTGCAGCTCGACACCGTGCATCTGGACGCCGGCACGCTCGACACGAGCGTGCCGGACACGTACACGCTGAAGACCTTCGGCACCTACGCGGCGCTCAGGTCGCCGATCGGGCTGCCGGCGCCGTTCGCGCAGAATCCGGCGGCGGCCGCGCTGCTCGCGCAGCCGGGCGACCTGCATCAGTCGATGACGGGCGTCGCGCTCGGCGCCGGCTACCGCACCGACGCGTTGCGCGTCGACCTCGGCACGTCGCCGCTCGGCTTTCCGGTGCACTACGTCGTCGGCGGCGTGCGCTATCGGTTCGACGCGGGCCCGGCGAGCTTCAGCGTGAACGCGTCGCGCCGGCCCGAAACCAGCAGCGTGCTGTCCTATGCGGGGATGCGCGACCCGTGGACCGGCGCGGTCTGGGGCGGCGTGCGCCGCGACGGCGTGAACCTGCGCGGCTCGGTCGACGTCGGCCGCGTGAATCTGTTCGCGGAATTCGGCGCGGGCGTGCTGTCCGGCCGCAACGTCGAGCGCAACGCCGAAGCGACGCTGCGCACCGGCTTCACGGTGCCCGTCTACGAGCGCGCGACGATGCGCATCAGCACCGGCCTCGTCGGCAACGCCTGGCACTACGCGCAGAACCTGCGTTACTACACGTACGGGCAGGGCGGTTACTACAGCCCGCAGCGCTACCTGTCGCTCGGCGTGCCGATCGAATGGGCGGGGCGGCGCGACGCGCTGTCGTGGGACCTGACCGTCACGGCCGGGATCTCGAACAGCTACGAGAAGGATTCGCTGTTCTACCCGACGCTGACCGACCAGCGCGCCGCGCAGCAGCGGGCCGGCTTCGTCTATACCGGCAGTTCGACGCAAGGCGTGGCGTTCTCGTACGGCGTGAACGGCATCGTCGAATATCGCGTGAACCCGCACCTGAGCGCCGGCGCACAACTGCATATCGACCGCTCGCACGCGTATGCGCCGAGCTCGGCGCTGGTCTACGTGCGCTATGCGTTCGATGCGCGCGCGCCGCGCAGCTGGCTCGTCACGCCGACGCCGGTGCGGCTTTATTCGGATTACTAGGGGAAGCGCGTTGAATACCGAAACCGAAGCCACTCGTCCCGCGCGCGGCGCGGCCGGTCTGCTCGGCCCGCTGCGCGCGCTGTTGCGCACGGGGCCGGCCGGCGGTCGCGCCGGCCCGTTGGGCGGGCTCGCGATCGACGGGCTGCCCGACACCTGGACGCAACTCGAAGCGGGCGGCCTGTACGCCGTGTACGCGGCCGCCGACACGCCGGCGTGCGACGCGCTCGTATGGGAAAGCGCGCGGCAGTCGCGTACGCGCAACGTGACCGTCGTGCTGTCGCGCGACGCGGCGCGCGTCGCCGCGCAGATGCAGGCGCGCGGCTTCGCGGGCGGCGCCTTGCCGGCCGGCTGGCCGCGCAATCTGAACGTGCTCGCGATGCCGCCCGAAGCGCAGGCGGCCACCGACGGCGGACCCGCGGCCAGTGCGGCGCCCGGCCCGTTCGCGCGCCTCACCGGCGGCCTCGATGCGTTGAAGCGCTACGGCTTTCGTGCGCGTTCGGTGTACTTCATCGAAGGCGCGCAGCGCTGGCTCAGCTGGGACGCGCCGGACGCGCTCGCCGAGGAGGCCTACGCGCTCGCCGACTGGTGCCGCATCCACCGCATCGCGCTGGTGCTGCTGCTCGATCCCGAGCTGGCGCGCGCGGGCAGCGCGCCGCGCACCGACGATCCGCCGCTCGTGCGCGACGCGAATCGCGCGACGCGCAGCGGCTTCCACGGCATCTGCTCGGGCGTCGCGCAGTTGCAGCGCACCCACGGCGAGCTGCTGTGGGTGGTCGACTTCTGGCGCGCGGGCGACACGCTCGCGGCCGGTGAGGTGCGGCCGTTGCGCTTCGCGCCCGACGGCCGTCTCGCGGCCATCGCGGATGGCGTGCCGACCGAAACCGCGCGCGCGATGAAGCTCGCGAGCGACGAGGATCGCGTCGTCGTCAGCCGCGCGGTGCTCGATGCAGGCGGGCGCGTGCCCGCGGGCTGGGAAGTCGTCGACGACAACGCGGCGGTGGTCGCCGCCTGTGCGCACGCGCAGGCCGCCACCGCGGTGCTGGCGTTCCGCGCACACGCGCAGCTCGAAGGCGTGTGCGCAGCGGTGCATGCGTTGCGGCGGCAGTGCGGCGGCGCGCTGAAGATCGCCGTCGTCGAGCGCGACGTGGTGCTGCGCCAGCAGTTCGAGATGCTGGTGCTGAGCGTCGGCGCGAACTGTGTCGTCGCGCGCGATTTGCCGGTGTCGCGGATGCAGGCCGCCGTGCATGCGCTGCGCGGCCAGCTCTACGCGCGCCCGGTCGCGTCCGACTATCGGGCGGCGCTCGCCGCCGCGCTCGGCGATTCGGTGCTCGGCTACCTGCCGGTCGGCGCGTTCTGCGAGCGCATCCGCGCGGTGCTCGAGCGCGGCGCCGTGCTGGCGCTGCCGCATACGCTCGCGAAGCTCGCGCTGCTGCCCGGCGTGTCGCATGTCGATGCGCTGCGGCATTGCCGGCCGCGCCGCGCGGGCGACGTCGTGACCGCCGATGCCGCGCACCTGTACGTGTTCCTGTTCGCCTGCGAGCCGGCCGATGCGGAGGATGCGCTCGCACGCATCGTCGACGTGCCGCTCGATACGGTGTCCGACCGCGTCGTGTGTCTCGGGCAGGGCAGCATCGATGCCGAGCTCGATGCGCTGAAGGCCGAGAACCGCCGCGCGCCGATCGCCGACTACAGCGACCTGTTCGCCGCCGAGCAGCCGGCCGGCGCCGCGCAGCCGGCGGCCGAGCGCACCGCAGCATCGGCAGCGTCGGCCGCAGCGGCCGACACCGCCGAAGCCGGTGAAATCAGTCGCTCGATCGACGCGATCGATACGATCGTCGCGCTCGAAGCGCTGGCCGCCACGCCCGCGCCCGACGATGCAGCGGCGCGGCCCCCCGTCATTTCCGCCGCGCCCCGGCGCGGCGCCATCCGCAGCGCGATGCCGCTGCGCCAGCAGGAGGGCGCATGATCGCCGAACTCGTCATCGGATTCGTCGTCGGCATCGCGATCGCGATACCGGTGTGGATCGTCGCGCAGCACCTGGGCGTCGGTCGCCGCTTCCAGGCGCCGCGCGGGCTGTCGCGACGCGACGCGGTCGCGTGCGAACTCGTGCCGGTCGCGTTGCGCGGGCGCCTGCTGCCCGAATTCGAGCGTGCGGCCGGGGCAGAGCAATGAAGACGATCGCCATTACCTCGACCACCGGCGGCGCGGGCCGCACGACGCTCACCGGCGCGCTGGCCGTGCTGCTCGCGCGGCGCGGCCGGCCGGTCGTCGCGGTCGAGTTCGACGTGCAGAACCTGATGGGCGCGACGCTCGGTCTCGACACGCCTGCCGCGCGCGGCCTTGCGCACGGGCTGCTGGCGCGCGCCGACGCTGCCGCGCCGTGGCACGCGCAGACCTACCGCAATGCCGACGGCGTGCTGTTCGTGCCGTACGGGCAGATCGACGCCGCCGACGCGGCCGCGTGCGATGCGCGGCTCGCCGCCGATCCCGCGTGGCTGTCGCGCGCGCTCGACGAGATCGCGCTGCCCGCGCATGGCGTCGTGCTGGTCGACACCGCGCGCTATCCGTCGCCGCAGGCCGAGCAGGCGATCCGCCGCGCCGATCTCACGCTCGTCGTCGTGCCGCCCGAACCGGCCGCCTGCGCGAGCGTCGCCGCACGCATCGACGCGTTGCGCGCGGGCGGCGGCGAGCTGCACATCGTCGTGAACCGGCTGAACCCGGCGCGCGACATGCAGCGCGATGCGATCGCGATGCTGCGCGCCGTGGTCGGGCAGTCAGCGGTGCTCGAACAACGCATCCACATCGATGCGGCCGTGCCCGAAGCGTTCGCGCGCGGCAGCTGGATCTTCGACGACGCGCCGCATTCGCAGGCGTCGCACGACCTGAACGGCGTCGCGAACTGGGTCGACGCGTGGCTCGCGACCGCCGCGACCGCCACGACCTCGGCGGCCGGCCGCGCCGGAGCGTCGCGATGAAGGCCGCGCTCGCCTCGCGCTGGCGCGCCGCGACGCGGCGCGCGGCCGACTGGTGCGCGCATGGCCTCGGCCTGCCGGCCCAGCGCACGCTGCTCGACTGGCTCGTGCGGCTGTTCTTCCATGCGCCGCCGCCCGGCCGGCCCGACCCGGTGCGCCGCTGGGCGCGCGCCGCGTTCCTGCGGCTCGCGCGCGACTGGGGCGTGCTGCAGCCGCTGAGCCTGCGCGAATGGCTGTGGCGCGCCGTCGTGCGCGCGCCGCGCGCAGCCGACGAGGGGCCCGCGCGCGATCCGCTCGCATGGTTCGATGCGACCGTCGTGCCGGTCTACGTCGCGCTGCGTGCGGTCGCCGCGCGCATCGACGCGTTGTTCGAACGGCTCCCGTGGACGCGCTGGGGCGGCTGGCTCGACGCGCGCGCCAACGGCGTCGGCCGGCATCGCTGGATGGCGCCGCTGCTGTTGATCGCGGGCGCGCTGATGTGGGCGGCGGCCGGGATGTCGCCACTGATGCCCGGCGCGCAGTTCGCCTTCTTCGCGATCGTCGCGGTGCTCGCGCTCGCGCTGCGCCGTCTGCCGGGACACCTGCCGACGCTCGCGCTGGCGTCGCTCGCGCTGCTCGCCACGCTGCGCTACGTGTGGTGGCGCACGACGCAGACACTCGATTTCCGCAGCCCCGTCGAGGCCGTCGCCGGCTACCTGCTGTACGGCGCCGAAGCCTATACGTGGATGATCCTGCTGCTCGGCTTCATCCAGACCGCGTGGCCGCTCGACCGGCCGATCGTGCCGCTGCCGGCCGATCCCGACACCTGGCCGAGCGTCGACATCTACATCCCGACCTACAACGAGCCGCTGTCGGTCGTGAAGCCGACCGTGTTCGCGGCGCAGAGCATCGACTGGCCGACGGCGAAGTTGCGCGTGTACCTGCTCGACGACGGCCGGCGCCCGGAGTTCGCGGCGTTCGCGCGCGAGGCCGGCATCGGCTACCTCACGCGCGACGACAACCTGCATGCAAAGGCGGGCAACATCAACCGCGCGCTGCCGAGAACGCACGGCGAATACATCGCGATCTTCGATTGCGATCACGTGCCGACGCGCTCGTTCCTGCAGACCACGATGGGCGTGTTCCTGCGCGACCCGAAATGCGCGCTGGTGCAGACGCCGCATCACTTCTTCTCGCCCGATCCGTTCGAGCGCAACCTCGGCACGTTCCGCGAGGTGCCGAACGAAGGCAATCTGTTCTACGGGCTCGTGCAGTCGGGCAACGACCTGTGGAACGCGACGTTCTTCTGCGGCTCGTGCGCGGTGCTCAAGCGCAGCGCGCTGGAGGAGGTCGGCGGCGTCGCGGTCGAGACCGTCACCGAGGACGCGCACACCGCGCTCAAGCTGCATCGGCGCGGCTACACGTCCGCGTACCTGCCGACCGTGCAGGCCGCGGGCCTCGCGACCGAGAGCCTGGCGGGCCACGTGAAGCAGCGCACGCGCTGGGCGCGCGGGATGGCGCAGATCTTCCGCATCGACAACCCGTTCGTCGGGCGCGGGCTCGGCCTGATCCAGCGCATCTGCTACGGCAACGCGATGCTGCACTTCTTCTACGGGATTCCGCGGCTGGTGTTCCTGACGATCCCGCTCGCGTACCTGTTCTTCCATCTGTACTTCATCAACGCGTCGTCGGTCGCGCTCGCGAGCTACGTGGTCCCGTACCTCGTGCTGGCGAACGTCGCGAACTCGCGGATGCAGGGGCGCTTCCGCCATTCGTTCTGGGCCGAAGTCTACGAGTCGGTGCTCGCGTGGTACATCGCGCTGCCGACCACCGTCGCGTTCTTCAGCCCGAAGCACGGCAAGTTCAACGTGACCGACAAGGGCGGCAAGATCGACGAAGGCTACGTCGACTGGTCGACCTCGAAGCCGTATCTCGTGCTGTTCGCGCTCAACGTGCTGGCGATCGCGGCCGGGCTGTGGCGGCTCGTGGCCGACCAGGGCGACGAGGCCACGACGATCCTCATCACCCTCGGCTGGACCGTATACAACCTCGCGATGCTCGGCGCCGCGCTGGCCGTCGCGCGCGAGACGAAGCAGGTGCGCGTCACGCACCGCATCGCGATGCGCGTGCCGGCCACGCTGCTGCTCGCCGACGGCACGACCGCCGCCTGCTTCACGAGCGACTACTCGACCGGCGGTCTCGGCCTCGAGGCGGTGCCCGGGCTGTCGCTCGCGGTGGGCGACATGCTGACCGTCTGCGTGACGCGCGGCGATCGCCCGTTCCCGTTCCCGGTGCGCGTGAGCCGCGTGACGCCGACGCACGTCGGCGTGAGCTTCGACGCGCTGACGCTCGAGCAGGAGCGTCAGCTCGTGCAGTGCACGTTCGGCCGCGCCGACGCGTGGCTCGACTGGCATACGTCGACGCAGGCCGACACGCCGCTGCGCGGCCTGAAAGCCGTGCTGCGCATCGGCCTCGACGGCTATGTGCGGATGTACAAGGGTGCGGTGCGCAGCTTGCAGGCGCTGCTCGCGCCGAAACTCGACCGGGCGCGCGACTGACGCGGCGCTCACACGGAGTGGTTTAGATGACGTTCTGGAATCTGTATTTCATCCTGAAGTTCGTGCTGTTCGCGACCGGCCATCTGCAGCCGCTGTGGCTGGCCAACCTCGCGTTCGCGCTGGCGCTCGCCGCGAGCGCGCGGGTTCGGCGGCGCGTGTCGCGCATCGTCCGGCAACTCGTCGCGATCGCGATCGCGGTGCCGCTGCTCGCGCACGAGATGCATGCGCCGCCGCTCGCGCGGCTCGCCGAAGCCGCGCGCGAAATGAGCACGTTCCGCGCCGATTACTGGATGGAGCTGCTGCCGCGCCTGCTGCCGCCGTTGCTGGCGTTGACCGTGGCCGGCGTGCTGATCGTCTATTTCATCGTGAACCGCTGGGTGCGCGTCGCCACCTTCGTGCTCGCGGCGCTGATCGTGCTGCCGCTGTGGGAGGCCGGCAGCGGGCTCGTCGCGCGCGGCATCGCGCCGCTGCCGCAGCAGGCGAATGCGGCCGTCGCGCGCGCCGACCAGCCGGAGGATTACAACGCGGCGCTCGCGGCGTTCCGCGCGCAGGAGTCGCAGCGCCAGGTCGCGTTCGGCCATCCCGCCAACGATCCGGCCACGCAGTTCGACGTGATCGTGCTGCACGTGTGCTCGCTGTCGTGGGACGATCTCGACGCCGCGAAGGTGCGCAATCATCCGATGCTGAGCCACTTCGACTACCTGTTCTCGAACTTCAGCACGGCGGCGAGCTACAGCGGGCCGGCGGCGATCCGCGTGCTGCGCGCGAGCTGCGGCCAGGAAGCGCATGCGGACCTGTACAAGAGCGCGCCGCAGCAGTGCCATCTGTTCTCGCAGCTCGCGTCGGCCGGCTACACGGTGCAGACGCTGCTCAACCACGACGGCCATTTCGACAACTTCCTGCAGATCGTCCACGACAACATCGGCGTGCCCGATGCGCCGATGGTGTCGAACGCGGCCGCGCCGGTCGCGATGCACGCGTTCGACGGCTCGGCGATCAAGGACGACTACAGCACGCTCGCGAACTGGTACGCGCAGCGCGCGTCGGTGCCGGGGCCGGTCGCGCTGTACTACAACACGATCAGCCTGCACGACGGCAACCGCGTGGTCGGCAGCGCGCTGACCAGCATCGATTCGTACCCGCAGCGCGCGACCAAGCTGATGAACGACTTCGACCACTTGGCCGACCTGATCGCGCAGTCCGGGCGGCGCGCGGTGATCGTGTTCGTGCCCGAGCATGGCGCCGCGCTGCGCGGCGACCACAACCAGGTCGCCGGCCTGCGCGAGATTCCGACGCCGCGCATCATTCACGGGCCGGTCGGCGTGCGGCTCGTCGGCTTCGCGGGCAATCACGGCACCACGACCGTGATCGATCAGCCCACCAGCTTCCTCGCGCTCGCGCAGCTGTTGTCGAACCTCGTGTCGAACAGCCCGTTCAAGCCGGGCGTGACGCTCGCGCAATATGCGGCCGACCTGCCGCGCACGCGGATGGTGGGCGAGAACGAAGGGACGGTGACGCTGCAGACGACCGGCGGCTACGCGGTCAAGACTCCGGATGGCGTATGGATCGACGAACAGTGATCAACATCGGCGAAGGCGACGACGACCGCCTGTCGCAACCGAACGACGTGCTGGGGCTCGCGCGGCATCTGCCCGCGCTCGACCCCGCGCGCTACGTGGACGAGCAGGCGCGACGCGCGTTCATCGACTCGCTCGAACGCTGGCCGACGCTCGCGAAGCTGATGGGATTGACGTGCTGAGTGCGATGAGTGCACCGAGGCCGGCGTGCATGCCGGCCTTGCCGCATGCCGCCGCTCAGTGTGCGTTGCGCTCGGGCTGGCGCGTCCATTCGTGTTCCTCGCCCGGCACCTTGCCGAACGTCTGCGCGGCCCACGCGGCGCGTGCGGCGTCGATCTTCGCGCGCGCGCTCGACACGAAGTTCCATTCGATGAATCGCTCGCCGGGCAGATGCGCGCCGCCGAGCAGCATCACGCGCGCGCCCGACGCGCTCGCGAGCGCGACCGTCGCGCCGGGTTCGAGCACGGCCATCGTCGCCGTGGCGAGCGGCGTGCCGTCGATCGTCAGCTCGCCGTCGACCAGATACACGCCGCGTTCCTCATGCTCGGCGTCGAGCGCGAGCGCTCCGCCGGCCGCGAATTCCGCATAGGCGTAAAGCGTCGGCGAGAACACGGCGACCGGCGACACGAGCCCGAACGCGGTGCCGGCGATCACGCGCACGCTCGCGCCGTCGCGCGTGAACGACGGCAGCGTGTCGGCCGCGTGATGCACGAACGCGGGCTCGACGTCCTCGTGCTCGATCGGCAGCGCGACCCAGGTCTGGATGCCGTGCACCGGCTGTTCGTGCGGTCGGTCTTCGTCGGGCGAGCGCTCCGAGTGGACGATGCCGCGCCCGGCCGTCATCCAGTTCACGTCGCCGGGCACGATCTTTTGCCGGAAGCCGAGGCTGTCGTGATGCATCAGCGAGCCTTCGAACAGGTACGTGACGGTGGCGAGGCCGATGTGCGGATGCGGCAGCACGTCGATGCCGCGACCGGGCGGCAGCACGGCCGGCCCCATTTCGTCGAAGAAGATGAACGGGCCGACGAGCCGGGCCGCGCGCGCGGGCAGCACGCGACGCACGACGAGGTTGCCGATGTCGCTTTCGCGCGGCGTGAGCAGGGTCTTGATCGATGCGGACATGGTGGGGATCTCGTGCGCGGGTGAACTCAGGCGATGGCCGTGTCGATCGTGATCGCGGATGCGACAGGATCTTGTGGACCGGGCACGCGTTCGCGATCTGCAGCAGGCGCGCGCGCTGTTCGTCCGACAGGTCGCCGTCGAGCGTGATGCGACGCGCGATCGTGCTGCCGGCGCTGCCGGCCTCGTGCGCGAGCTTCACGTGGACCTCCGCGAGCGGCCAGCCCTTGCGTTGCGCGTACATCTTCAGCGTGATCGCGGTGCATGCGCCGAGGCTCGACAGCAGCAGCGCGACCGGCGTCGGCGCGGTGTCGCCGCCGCCGAGCGCCACCGGTTCGTCGGCGCGCCATTGATGCACGCCGTCGGTGAAATGGACCAGATAATCGACCGAGCCGATGCTCGCTTCGACGGACAGTTCGCTCATTGCAATTCCAGGTTGGGGTAGGGGCGGCCGGCGATCGCGTGCCGGGCGTCACGGCTCGAGCAGGCGCTGCAGCCGCAGCTCCTCGAAATCCAGCTCGGATTCTATGCGGTGCAGCACGGCGTCGTCGACGCGGCCGTCGCGATGCAGCGCGAGCAGCGCATCGCGCGACACGCCGACCATCTCGAGCTCGACGCCCAGCATCCGCGCGCGCACCTGCGCCGGCTGCGCGCCGTCGCGGTGGGCGCGCTCGTTGAACGCGACGCGGTTGCGGTATTCGGTGAGCAGCCGCTCGCGCGACGCGCGCTCGAGGCCGTCGCCGTCCGGTCCGCGCGCATCGAGCGCGGCGAGCGCCGCGCCGAACGTGTGCGCGCGCACCGCGTGCTCGGACATCGTGTGGCGCACGGCGGGGCGCAGCTTCAGCACGCGGATCAGCGGCGCGAGCGTGCCGCCCTGGACCACCAGCGTCGCGATGATCAGCAGGAACGTGCTGAACAGGATCAGGTCGCGCGCGGGAAAATCGGCCGGCAGCGCGATCGCGGCGGCGAGGCTCACGACGCCGCGCATGCCCGACCAGCCGAGCACGACGGCCTCGCGCCACGACCACGGCGGATGGCCGGCGCGCGGCGCGCGCAGCCGTGCGGGCAGCCACATCGCGACGAACACCCAGACGACGCGTGCGGCGATCGCGGCGGCCGTCGCCGGCAGCGCGACGCGCAGGCCGGCCATCAGCACCGCGCCTTCCTGGTTCACGCGCGCGAGAATCGCATGCAGCGCGAGGCCGATCAGGATGAACACGAGCGCGTCGAGCACGAACACGACGGCTTCCCAGGTGGCCTTCGCCTTGATCCGCAGATCGGCGCCGAACACGCGGTGCTGACGCACGCCGAGCACGAGGCCGCAGGTCACGACCGACAGCACGCCCGAGCCGTGCACGGCCTCCGCGATTCCGTAGCTGCCCCACGCCATCGCGAACGTGACGACGATGCCGAGCATCGGCTCGCGCACGCGCTGCAGCACCCAGCACATCGCGTGGCCGCATACGAGGCCGGTCACGATGCCGATCAGCGTGAGCGAGAAGAACAGCGCGGTGGCGCCCGCGGTCGTGATCGTCACCGCCAGCGCGGCGGAGACGGCCATCTGGTACAGCAGCAGGCCCGACGCATCGTTGACGAGGCTCTCGCCTTCGAGCACCGCGACGAGCCGCGCGGGCAGCGGATGGCGCTGCAGGATCGCCTTCGCGGCGACCGCGTCGGGCGGCGACACGATCGCGCCGAGCGTGAAGCATGCGGCCCACGGCAGCGCCGGGTTCGCCGCATGCACGGCGAGCGCGACGGCCACGGTCGTGAACGCCACCGCGCCGAGCGCCAGCGACGCGATCGACGCGAGCTCGTGCCGGAATTCCTTCCACGCGGTATAGAAGCCGCTCGACATCAGCAGCGGCGGCAGCACGGCCGCGAGCAGCAGCGCGGGGTCCATGTCGGGCACCCGCTTGCCGGCGACGGCCACCACGCAGCCGCCGACGAGCAGCACGACGGCCGGCGGAATCGACACGCGCTCGGCGAGCCACGTGAGCGCGCCCGCGCCGCAGATCAACAGCAGCAGGTAATGAAACAGTTCGACGTTGCTCATGCGTGGTATCGGGGTGCGGTGTGGATCACGATGACTTGCGCGCGTTCGTGGTGCGGCAAGGTGCGCTGGCTGCAGGTTGCGTCGCGCCATGCGGCGCTCGGCCGACAACCTGCGGGCATGCGCCGCGCGACGGACGGGAGCCGTTCGCCGGCCAGCAGGCCGAGCAGGCCGGTGAGCGCGAACCGCGGCGGGGCGGGCGAGTTCAGTTCGAGCGCGCCGTAGAGCATGCCGGCGAGCAGCGAGAAGACAGACGGTTTCATGGAGGCGGGTGTCGTGATCGCCGGGCGGCGGCGCGAGGGCTTCGTCAAAGTTTTGAAAGCGTATCGGGTTTGCGTGAAGAAAAAAAGGGCGGACTGCCGAGACGGACGGCGCGTCCGGCGAGGCCGTGACCGATGGCGAGCGCGGCAAGGATGACGTTCGCGTGTGGGTGCGGATGAGGTCACGCATGGTCACGCCGACGTTCTCGCCCGACGCTGTGTGATGGAAGCGCCGTTGTTCAGACGTCCGCAACTTCGTGCAGATAACGCCGACGTGCTGTTCGATGTCGCCCCGATGCACGAGCCGGCCGCACCGCGCACGGCTATGCCGGATATCACGAGACGACCGGCCGTTTGCAGGGCGAATTCGAAAAAGTGAATCGTGAAAATCCGCTCGACGGGCTCAACCGGTTCCCCGATCATGCGGAAACGCTTTCCGGGCGGACGACGAACCGCAGCGCAGCATGATGCCGCGGCGTGGCCGCGCGGCACCGGATCGCGTACCGGCGCGAGCACGTCGTCGAGCGCGACGGCGAGCTTCGCGACGAGCGAGGTCCGCAACCGCGGGCGTCGCTCGCTTCGGTTCACTCGACAATTTTTTCGTGCATCTCGGGCCACTCGCGGCACGCGTGCTTGCAGCCACCCCGACGCCCGACGCTGCACGCCCACCGCCCGGCGACGGCCCGTTTCGATGACGATGCAACAACAGGAAACTTGGTGATGCAATCCATTCGCTCCATGCTGGTCGCCGCGCTGATCGCGGGCGGCCTCGCGCTCGCGCCGGCCGCGTTCGCGAAGCCGCCGGTGCCGCCGGCCGTCACGCCGACGCTTGCCGTCGGTGCGCAGTACGACACCACGCACGTGTACGTCGCGCCCGAGGACTTCGCGCGCTTCACCGACAGCTTCGTCGCGACGTTCGGCGGCAGCAAGTCGAAGCAGGGCGTGTTCCAGGTCACGCCGACGCCGAGCCGGACGATGTCGCAGCTCGTGTTCACGCCGGTCGGCACGCTTTCGGTGTTCGGCTTCAAGACGCCGGTGCCCTGGCCGTTCGGCGCCGAGCGCACCGGCTATCTGGTGACCGACATGGACGCGGCGGTGAAGGTTGCGCGCGAGCACGGCGCGGACGTGATCGTCGACACGTTCGCCGATCCGATCGGCCGCGATGCGCTCGTCTCGTGGCCCGGCGGCGTGAACATGCAGCTGTACTGGCACAACCAGGCGCCGCACTACGACGCGCTGCAGAGCGTGCCGGAGAATCGCGTGTACGTGTCGCCGCAAAGCATGCGCAAGTTCGTGCACGACTTCGTGAAGTTCTCGAAAGGCAAGGTGGTGTCCGACGACGCGAACGCGCCCGGCATCGAAATCGGCCGGCCGAACGACACGTATCGGCGCATCCGCATCGAATCGGGTTTCGGCAAGATGACCGTGCTCGTCACCGACGGGCAGTTGCCCTATCCGTTCGGCCGCGAGATGACCGGCTACGCGGTCGCCGATCTCGCCGCGACGCTGCAGAAGGCGCAAGCCGCCGGCGTGACCGTGCTTGTGCCGCCGTTCGCATCGGACGGCCGCGACGCGGCGCTCGTGCAGTTCCCGGGCGGCTACATCGCCGAAATCCACGCGAGCGCGACGCGATGAAGCACGAGGACACGATCCTGGCCGCGGTGGCCGGCTTTGTCGACACGCTGAGCTTCGTCGCGCTGTTCGGGCTGTTCACCGCGCACGTGACCGGCAACTTCGTGCTGATCGGTGCGGGCATCGCGGGCTTCGGCCAGGGCGTCGTGCTCAAGCTCAGCGTGTTTCCGGCGTTCGTGTGCGGCGTGATCGCGGCGAGCCTGATCGCGCGCTCGATGTCCGCGCGGCCCGCATGGCAGGGCGCGCGCGTGCTGCATACGGTGCAGGCCGTGCTGCTGCTCGGCTTCTGCGCGGCCGGCTGGTGGGCGACGCCCGTCACGCAGCCCGACGCGCTGCCGGCGCTCGTCGCGGGCATCGTCGGCACGTTCGCGATGGGCGTGCAGAACGCGCATGCGCGGGTGATCCCGCGCGCCGCCGGCGTGCCGAATACGGTGATGACCGGCAACGTCACGCAGGCGATCCTCGACGTCGTCGAGCTGTGCTCGCGCGGCACGGCCGACGCCGCGCGTGCGACCGCACGCGCGCGCTTCGGCAAGATGCTGCCGGCGATCGTCGCGTTCGCATTCGGCGCGGCGTGCGGCGCGCTCGGGTTCCGCTACGTCGGTTTTCTCGCGCTGCTCGCGCCGGCCGCCGCGCTCGCGGTGCTCGCGCTCGGCGCGGCGCCGCAGGAGCGTGCGTGACGGGGCCGCGCGTGCGCGCTTCGTGATTGGCAGGTTTGCCAGCGCGGCTGGCCGCGCTCGCGTTTCGTTGCGGTAGCGCGCGACGATCGGCGGCTTGGTCCGTTGGTGGCCGAACGTTGCGCTGCCGGGTACGGCCGGGAAGGGCCGGTCGTGGGCCGGAATCCAGGTGCAACTGCGCGCTGACTGCACGACCGTCGCGCCCGTGACCGGCATGCTCAAGCCCGCGCAACGCCGAGGCGGCGACGCGATCGAGCAGACCGCAGGCACGATGTGCATCACGTCGGCGCCGAGTCGAAGCAAGACGGGTGACGCACGCGCCACGGCGCGGCAGATGAAAAAAGGGCAGCCGCGACGGGCTGCCCTTGGTTCGACCGGCCGGCGTGGTGGCCGGTCCGGTCGTGACGATGCTGCGTGTTACAGGTTCGGCGACAGCGCGAGCGCGTTCGTCAGGTCGCCCATCGGCTGTGCGCCGTTCGCCTTCAGCGCGTCGTCGCGCTGTTGCAGGCCCGCGAGGCGCGGCAGCGAGAAGCGGCGCGTGATGAAGCGCAGGATCGAGCCGGTGTCGTACTGCGTATGGTCGACGAAGCCCTTCTTCGCGAACGGCGACACGATCAGCGCCGGAATGCGCGTGCCCGGGCCCCAGCGGTCGCCGCTCGGCGGTGCGGCGTGATCCCAGAAGCCGCCGTTCTCGTCGTAGGTGACGATCACGACCATGTTCTTCCACTGCGGGCTGGCCTGCAGGTGCGCGATCACGTCGGCGATGTGCTGGTCGCCGGACGTGACGTCCGTGTAGCCCGGGTGCTCGTTCAGGTTGCCTTGCGGCTTGTAGAACGTGACCTGCGGCAGCGTGCCCGCGTCGATCGCCTTGATGAAGTCCGCGCCGTTCGCGCCGCCGTCGAGCAGATGCTGCGCACGGTTCGCGGTGCCCGGCGCCTGGTTCGCGTAGTAGTTGAACGGCTGATGGTGCGGCTGGAAGTTCGGCGTCGACAGATCGGCGCCGTAGATCACGTTCGACGTGCCGTTCTGGCTCGCCTGCAGCGCCTGGCCCCACGCGCCCGAATACCATGCCCACGACACGCCCGCGCCGGTCATCAGGTCGCCGATGTTGGTGGCCGTCTGCGGCGGCATCGTCGACGGGTTCGCCGGGTCGGCGAGCAGCGGATCGCCGCCTGTGGCAGCCTTGTTGCCGCTCGGCTGGTAGGCCGGCTGCATCGTGTTCACGCCGTAGAAGTCGGGCGTGAGCGCGCCGTCGTTGACGAACTTCGGCGGGCCGCTCAGGGCCGACGCCGGCGAGTTCGACGCGACCTTCAGCGACTTGCCGTCGGCGTTCAGCACCGCGATCTTGCCGGCCGCGACGCTCTTGTCGGCGTTCGGGTAGTACGGTGCGCACGCGCACACCAGGTACTGGTGGTTCAGGAACGAACCGCCGAACGCGCCCATGAAGAAGTTGTCGGCCAGCACGTACTGCTGCGCGAGCTTCCACAGCGGCAGCTTCGACGGATCGGGCGTGTAGTGGCCCATCGTCAGGCCGCCCGCATCGGTCCAGGCGGCGTACATGTCGTTCTTGCCGCCGTCGATCTGCATCTGGTCCTGATAGAAGCGGTGCACGATGTCGCGCGTCGCGATGCTCATCGGCTGGTTGAAGCCCTTCGGATCGTCGATCGCGAACGGCGCGTTCGGCAGGTTCGCCGTCATCGCCTCGGTGACCGCCGGCGTGATGCCGGTCGCGGTCAGGCCGCCCCAGACCTTCGGCAGCGTCGCGAGCGTCGAGCCGTCGCGGTCCTTCTGCACCGAGTTCGCGGCCGTCGCGTTCTGCAGGCCGTTCGCGCCCGGGAAGTTGCCGTACAGGTTGTCGAAGCTGCGGTTTTCCGCGTAGATCACGACGACGTTCTTGACGGCCGACAGACCCTGTTGCGTGACATCGTCGCCGCCGCAGGCGGTCAGGCTCAGCGCGGCCGCGAGCGCGATCGGCGTACAGCGAATCCAGGCGTGCTTCTTCATGCGTTTTTCTCTCTCGTCGTTTGTCACGTGTGGGAACCGGGTGGTGTTCGGCCGGCGCGGACGCGGCGTGGCATCGACCGGCTGCGCGCATTATCTGGAACCCATTTGACAGGCTGGTGTAGGGCTGCTTTCAATTCGCTGTCGGCTTACCGTCATGCGACCGTCATGCAACTGACATAAGCTCCGGCCGATCGACCACCGCTACAAGAAGAACGACGATGCACAGCCTTCCGAACTCCCGCGCGTCAGCGCGATCGTTGCTGCCGGCCATGGCGGCGCTGCTCGCGGCCGGCGCGCTCGCCGCCCTGGCCGGGTGCGACGCGCGGCCCGCCGCGACTGCCGTGGCCACAGCGGTCATTTCCGCCGCCCAGGCCGCGCCGGCCGCGCCGACGCTCGCACCGGCGGTCGCGCCGCCCAATCAGCCGCAGAGCCGCGCGCAGGTGTTCGAGGGCGTGAAGCAGATGACGGCGCTCGGCAAGCAGCTGTTCTTCGATCCGTCGCTGTCGGGCTCGGGCAAGCTCGCGTGCGCGTCGTGCCACAGCCCCGACCATGCGTTCGGGCCGCCGAACGCGCTGTCGGTGCAGCTCGGCGGCGACGACATGCATCGCACCGGTTTTCGCGCGGCACCGTCGCTGAAGTACCTGCGCGGGATCCCGCCGTTCAGCGAGCACTTCCACGATTCGCCGGACGAAGGCGACGAGAGCATCGACGCGGGGCCGACGGGCGGGCTGACGTGGGACGGCCGCGTCGATACGCGCGACGCGCAGGCGCGCATCCCGCTCACGTCGCCGTTCGAGATGAGCAGCTCGCCCAAGCGCGTCGCGCAGGCCGTGCGCGCGGCGCCGTATGCGGACGCGTTCCGCCGCGCGTTCGGCGACCCGGTGCTCGCCGACGATCAGGCGACCTTCGCCGCGGTGCTGCGCGCGCTCGACGCGTTCCAGCAGCAGCCGGCGCTGTTCGATCCGTACACGAGCAAGTACGACGCGTATCTGGCCGGCCATGCGAAGCTCACGCCGGCCGAACTGCACGGCTTGCAGCTGTTCAACGACGAGCGCAAGGGCAATTGCGCGAGCTGTCACGTGAGCCAGCGCACGCTCGAAGGCGGGCCGCCGCAATTCAGCGATTTCGGGCTGATCGCGATCGCGGTGCCGCGCAACCGCGCGCTGGCCGTCAATCGCGACGCGCGCTTCCACGATCTCGGCGCGTGCGGGCCACAGCGCACCGACCTGAAGGGTCGCGACGAATTCTGCGGGCTGTTCCGCACGCCGTCGCTGCGCAACGTGGCGTTGCGCAAGACCTTCTTCCACAACGGCGTGTACCACTCGCTCGACGACGTGCTGCGCTTCTACGCGGAGCGCGACATCCATCCGGAGAAGTTCTATCCGGTCGTGCACGGCAAGGTGCAGATCTACGACGACCTGCCGAAACGCTACTGGCCGAACATCAACCGCGAGCCGCCGTTCGACCGCAAGCGCGGCGACGCGCCCGCGCTGAACGCCGCCGAGATCAAGGATGTGATCGCGTTCCTGAACACGCTGACCGACGGATATCAACCTGCGGCCGATCACGCGGCGCGCTGAGCGCAGCGCACGCGGCACGCATGCTATGCTCGCTCGCTGACAGGCGTGGCGAGTGGCGCGTGCCGGTTCGGCGGCCGCCGGTTTGCCGGCTGGCCAGCCACCGGCGCACCGGCCGCGCGCCGCGCCGTTCGATCGAACATCCAAGGAGAACAACACATGTCGATGCGTGCATCCCTTTCCGTCGTCACGCGCGTGCTGGCCGGCGTCGCGTGCGCAGCCGCGCTGCTGCCCGCCCATGCGCAAAGCAACCTGGGCTTTCTGAACGACACGCCGCTGACCTATTTCAGCAACGCCGACCAGGAGTCGCTGGCCGACGCCGTCGCGCACGCGCGCGACACCAGCAAGGACGGCCAGACGTCGACGTGGCGGAGCAGCAGCAGCGGCACGCAGATCGTGGCGAAGCTCACGCCGTCGACGAGCCACAGCGACGGCCGCACGTGCCGCGAGGTCGTGACGGAAATTGCCGCGAAGGGCCAGACGCTGACGCTCAAGCCGTTCTACTGCAAGACGGCCGCGGGCGCGTGGCAGTTGCAGAAGCGCTGAGCGCACGCGCAATGACGCGCGGCGGCGCGACGCGCACGGTGTCGTGCGGCGTCGTGATCCTCGATACGGCGGGCCGCGTGTTCCTTGCGCATGCGACGGACACCACGCACTGGGACATCCCGAAAGGGCAGGGCGAGCCCGGCGAGACGCCGGCCGATGCGGCGCTGCGTGAGCTGCGCGAGGAAACCGGCGTCGAACTGGCGGCGGCGCGGCTCGTCGATCTCGGCCGCTTCGCCTATCGCCACGACAAGGATCTGCATCTGTTCGCGGTGCAGGTCGCGGACGACGAGATCGATCCCGCGCGCTGCACGTGCACGTCGCTGTTCCCGAGCCGTCGCGACGGCTCGCTGATTCCCGAGATGGACGCGTACCGGTGGACCGCGCCCGACGAAATCGACGCGTATGCGAGCCGTAGCCTCGCGCGGCTGTTTCACACGGCGTTGCCGCTCGCGGATGTGCAGCGCCGGCTCGCGGGCGGGAGACACCGGCGGCGCGGCCTTGTGTGCAGGCAATGAAAGAACGGCCCGAAGGCCGTTTTTTTTCGATCGTGCGACATGCGTCGCGGCGATCGCGCGATGTGCGCCGCAGGCCACCGGCCCGCGCGCGCAACGGCCCGTCAGGCCGGCTTGCCCCAGCTGTCGCGCAGCCCGACGATGCGGTTGAACACCGGCTTGCCCGGCTTCGAGTCGATGCGATCGGCGACGAAATAGCCGTGACGCTCGAACTGCAGGCGCGTTTCCGGCGCGACGTCGCCGGCGCCCGGTTCGACGTAGGCCTGCGTGACCTTCTTCGAATTCGGGTTGAGCGCGTCGAGGAAGTTCGCGCCGCCTGCGTCCGGGTGCGGCTCCTTGAACAACCGGTCGTAGATCCGCACTTCGGCCGGCTGCGCGTGCTTCGCGCTGACCCAGTGGATGTTGCCCTTGACCTTGTAGTTGTTCGCGCCGTCGGTGCCCGACTTGCTGTCCGGGAAGTAGTTGCAGTGCACGGCCGTCACGTTGCCGTCGGCGTCCTTGTCGAAACCCGTGCATTCGACCACGTAGCCGTAGCGCAGGCGCACCTTGTTGCCCGGGAACAGCCGGAAATAGCCCTTCGGCGGCGCTTCGGCGAAGTCGTCGCGCTCGATCCACAGCTCGCGCGAGATCGGGAACGTGCGCACGCCGCGATCCGGATGATGCGGATGCACGGGCGCCGTGCAGGCTTCCTCGAGGTCTTCCGGATAGTTGTCGATCACGAGCTTCAGCGGATCGAGCACGCCGACCGTACGCGCCGCCTTGTCGTCGAGGTCGTCGCGCAGCGCGCCTTCGAACACGCTCATGTCGATCCACGAGTCGACCTTCGTCACGCCGATCCGCTCGCAGAACAGCTGGATGCTCTCCGGCGTGAAGCCGCGCCGGCGAATCCCGACGATGGTCGGCATGCGCGGGTCGTCCCAGCCTTCGACGTGGCCTTCGGTCACCAGTTGCAGCAGCTTGCGCTTGCTGGTGATCGCGTACGTGAGGTTCAGCCGCGAGAATTCGATCTGTTGCGGCAGCGGCCGCGTGAACACGCCGGCTTCGGCGAGCTCGTTGAGCACCCAGTCGTACAGCGGACGGTGATCCTCGAATTCGAGCGTGCACAGCGAATGCGTGATGCCTTCGAGCGCATCCGAGATGCAGTGCGTGTAGTCGTACATCGGATACACGCACCATGCGTCGCCGGTGCGATAGTGGTGCGCGTAGCGGATCCGGTAGATCACCGGGTCGCGCATGTTCATGTTCGGCGACGCCATGTCGATCTTCGCGCGCAGCACGTGCTCGCCTTCCTTGAACTCGCCGGCCTTCATCCGGCGGAACAGGTCGAGGTTTTCCTCGGGCGAACGGTCGCGATACGGCGACGGCTTGCCGCCTTCGGTCAGCGAGCCGCGGTTCGCGCGCATTTCGTCCGCGCTCTGGCTGTCGACGTACGCCTTGCCGCGCTGGATCAGCAGCTCGGCGAACTCGTAGAGCTTGTCGTAGTAGTCGCTCGCGAAATACTGATGATCGACCGCGTCCTTGCGCCAGTCGAAGCCGAGCCAGCGCACCGCGTCGACGATCGAGTCGACGTATTCGACGCTTTCCTTTTCCGGGTTCGTGTCGTCGAAGCGCAGGTGGCACACGCCGCCGTAGTCGCGTGCGACGCTGAAGTTCAGGCAGATGCTCTTCGCATGGCCGATGTGCAGATAGCCGTTCGGCTCGGGCGGGAAGCGCGTCTCGACGCGGCCGCCCCATTTGCCGGTGCGGTTGTCGTCGTCGATGATGTTGCGGATGAAATTGGAAGCCGCGGGGGCGTCGTTACGTTCGGTGCTCATGCGGTTGGCGTCAGGTTGTGTCGGCGCGTCGCGCCGGTTTAATCCTGCAATTCTACCTGACCGGGGTCCGTCCCGCGCGGGTTGCGGCGCCGCCCGCGCCGGTGCGCGCCGCGCAACCCAGTATCTCGATAGTGTGTCGGCTGTAACACGAGGTAAATCGGTTTGCCGCGCGTGTTCGGCTGTTTCTATGATGGCTTTACCGATTCGACGCCGCCATTCGTATTATTTGCCGGCGAAAGGAAGCCAACAATCATGATGAAGCAGACCACTTTTCTCGTTCGTACCGCCGTGATCGTCGCGGCCCTGTCCCAACTCGGCGCATGCGCGATGACGCACACGCAGCGCAACGCCGGCATCGGCGCGGCCGCGGGCGGCGCGCTCGGTTATCTCATTACCGGCGGCCCGATCGGCACGGTCGCAGGCGCGGCGGCCGGCGGCCTGGTCGGCGCCGGCGTGCGTTGAGCGAAGCCGGCGCATGAGCGCTGACCGCTCGTGACGGCGCGCGCGGCACGCGACGCACCGGTTTCCCGCGCATCCATTCCGCAATTCGACAGGCAGCAATCAGGGAGGACCGGATGTGCGACACTTCGTCGGCTTCACATAACGATTTCATTCGTCGACGAAACCTTCATGAGCGATTCACTCGTGTTCGTGCTGCCGGGCTACGCCAACTCCGGCCCGCTGCATTGGCAAAGCCGCTGGGAGCGGGCCGACGCGCGCTTCGTGCGCGTGGCGATGCCCGACTGGAACCACGCATTCCGTAACGGCTGGTGTCTCGCGCTCGACCGTGCGATCGACGCCGCGCGCGGCCCGGTGACGATTGCCGCGCACAGCCTCGGCACGTTGACCACGGCCTGGTGGGCCACCCGCTATGCGCGGCCAGCCGCGTTGGCGAAGGTGCGCGGCGCGCTGCTGGTCGCGTTGCCCGATCCGGCCGGGGCCGTGTTTCCGGCCGACGCGCACGGCTTCGGGCCGGTGCCGCACGAACGGCTGCCGTTTCCGACCCGCGTGGTCGCGAGCAGCGACGATCCGTACGGCTCGATTTCATTCGCACGCGGTTGTGCGCAGGCGTGGGGCAGTGTGTTCCACGATCTCGGCCCGCGTGGTCATATCAATGCGGACAGCGGGCTCGGCGACTGGCCTGACGGGCGCCGCTGGCTCGACGCGCTGGGCGGTGGGGCGGAACGCGGCTGACGCGTGCGTGCCGAGTGCCGAGTGCCGGCCGTCGCGCCGGCCGGGCGCGAACGGCGGATCATCGGCTGGGGAACACTACGCGCCGCTCGCACCGCAACGGATGAGCTGGCGCTCGCCTTGTGCTTCACGCTGCGACGGGTCGGCCGGCGCTCGCCATGCGGCCACGTTGCGACGCACCGGTCGGCTCCCGCGCGCGGCTAACACTACGAGCGCCGCGCCGCGTCCGCGACATACTCAGATCGCCTGCTTCGCGCGCAACGCCGCGATCCGCGAGTCGTCGTAGCCGAGCATGTCGCGCAGCACGTCTTCCGTCTGCGCGCCGAGCAGCGGCGGGGCCGTACGCGCGTCGGGCGGCGTCGCGCTCATCCGGATCGGATTGCGCACCAGCTTCACGTCGGCGCCGCACGGGTGCGGCAGCGACACCTGCATCCCGCGCGCGACCACCTGCTCGTTGGCGAACACTTCGTCGAGTTCGTTGATCGGCCCGCACGGCACGCCGGCCGCTTCGAGCGCGGCGATCCAGTCGGTCTTGCCGCGCGTCTTCACCATCTCCGCGAGGATCGGCACCAGCGTGTCGCGATGGCGCACGCGCGACGGGTTGGTCGCGAACCGCTCGTCGAGCGCGAGCTCCGGCCGGCCGCCGGCCTCGACGAACTTGCGGAACTGCCCGTCGTTGCCGACCGCGACGATGATCCAGCCGTCGCTCGTCTGGAACGTCTGGTACGGCACGATGTTCGGATGCGCATTGCCCCAGCGCACCGGCGGCTTGCCGCTCGCCAGGAAGTTGGTGTTCATGTTCGCGAGCAGCGCGACCTGCACGTCGAGCAGCGCCATGTCGATGTGCTGGCCTTCGCCCGTGCGGTCGCGGTGCGCGAGCGCGGCGAGCACCGCGATCGTCGCATAGAGGCCGGTGGCCAGATCGGCGATCGCGACGCCGGCCTTCTGCGGGCCGCCGCCCGGCTCGCTGTCGCGCTCGCCGGTGATGCTCATGAAGCCGCCGATCCCCTGCACGATGAAGTCGTAGCCCGCGCGATGCGCGTACGGGCCCGTCTGGCCGAAGCCGGTGACCGAGCAGTAGACCAGGTCGGGCTTCACCGCGCGCAGCGATTCGTAGTCGAGCCCGTACTTCTTCAACTGCCCGACCTTGTAGTTCTCCAGCACGACGTCGCTTTGCGCGGCGAGCTCGCGCACGATCTGCTGGCCTTCCGGCGTCGCGATGTCGACCGTCACCGAGCGCTTGTTGCGGTTCGCCGCGAGATAGTACGCGGCCTCGGCGGTGTCGGCGCCGTTCGCGTCCTTCAGGTACGGCGGCCCCCAGTGGCGCGTGTCGTCGCCGGCGCCGGGGCGCTCGACCTTGATCACGTCCGCACCGAAGTCGGCAAGCGTCTGCGCGCACCACGGGCCCGCGAGCACGCGGGTGAGGTCCAGCACGCGGATATGGCTCAGGGCACCCATCGTCGATTCGTCTCCTGTCATGGCTCGCCGCGGCCGGCGAAGGATTGGCATGCCGAGCATCTTAAGGCGAATCGTCCCGGCCGGTGGCCCATTCCGGTCGTCCGGCGAGGCGGGCCGCTGCCGTCTGCGGCCGCCGGTCTCTATCGTATAATCGACCGTTTACGATATTCGCCCGCCGTGCGTCCGCGAGGACGGCCGGCGCTTGAAGCCGTCTTAGCCAGACATTCCCCGCACGCCATGAAAGCTGCCGAAATCCGCGAGAAATTCCTCAAATTCTTCGAATCGAAGGGCCATACGATCGTCCGCTCGTCGAGCCTCGTGCCCGGTAACGACCCCACGCTGATGTTCACCAACTCGGGCATGGTCCAGTTCAAGGACGTGTTCCTCGGCACCGATCAGCGCCCGTACACGCGCGCGACCACCGCGCAGCGCAGCGTGCGCGCCGGCGGCAAGCACAACGACCTCGAGAACGTCGGCTACACGGCGCGCCACCACACGTTCTTCGAGATGCTTGGCAACTTCTCGTTCGGCGACTACTTCAAGCACGACGCGATCCGCTTCGCGTGGGAGCTGCTGACGACCGTCTACCAGCTGCCGAAGGACAAGCTGTGGGTGACCGTCTATCAGGAAGACGACGAGGCGTACGACATCTGGGCGAAGGAAGTCGGCGTGCCGGCCGAGCGCATCATCCGCATCGGCGACAACAAGGGCGCGCGTTACGCGTCGGACAACTTCTGGACGATGGGCGACACCGGCCCGTGCGGCCCGTGCACCGAGATCTTCTACGACCACGGCCCGGACGTCTGGGGCGGCCCGCCGGGATCGCCCGAGGAAGACGGCGACCGCTACATCGAGATCTGGAACCTCGTGTTCATGCAGTTCAACCGCGACGCGCAGGGCAACATGACGCGCCTGCCGAAGCAGTCGGTCGACACCGGCATGGGCCTCGAGCGCCTCGCCGCGGTGCTGCAGCACGTGCACAGCAACTATGAAATCGACCTGTTCCAGAACCTGATCAAGGCCGCCGCGCGCGTGACCGAGACCGCCGATCTGAACAACAACTCGCTGAAGGTGATCGCCGATCACATCCGCGCGTGCTCGTTCCTGATCGTCGACGGCGTGATCCCCGGCAACGAAGGCCGCGGCTACGTGCTGCGCCGGATCGTGCGCCGCGCGATCCGCCACGGCTACAAGCTCGGCCGCAAGGGCGCGTTCTTCCACAAGCTGGTGGCCGATCTGGTCGCCGAGATGGGCGCCGCGTATCCGGAGCTCAGGGAAGCCGAGCAGCGCGTGACCGACGTGCTGCGCCAGGAAGAAGAGCGCTTCTTCGAAACGATCGAGCACGGGATGTCGATCCTCGAGGCGGCGCTCGCCGACGTCGAGGCGAAGGGCGGCAAGGTGCTCGACGGCGAACTTGCGTTCAAGCTGCACGACACCTACGGCTTCCCGCTCGATTTGACCGCCGACGTGTGCCGCGAGCGCGGCATGACGGTCGACGAGCCGGCGTTCGACGACGCGATGGCGCGTCAGCGCGAGCAGGCGCGCGCGGCCGGCAAGTTCAAGGCCACGCAGGGCCTCGAATACACGGGCGCGAAGACGACCTTCCACGGCTACGAGGAAATCGCGTTCGACGACGCGAAGGTCGTCGCGCTGTACGTCGAAGGTTCGTCGGTCGGCGAAGTGAAGGCCGGCCAGGATGCGGTCGTCGTGCTCGACCACACGCCGTTCTACGCGGAATCGGGCGGCCAGGTCGGCGACCAGGGCGTGCTCGCGAACGCCGCGACGCGCTTCGCGGTGGCCGACACGCTGAAGGTGCAGGCCGACGTGATCGGCCACCACGGCACGCTCGAGCAGGGCACGCTGAAGGTCGGCGACGTGCTGCGCGCGGAGATCGACGCACAGCGCCGCGCCCGCACGCAGCGCAACCACTCGGCGACCCACCTGATGCACAAGGCGCTGCGCGAAGTGCTCGGCGCGCACGTGCAGCAGAAGGGTTCGCTCGTCGATGCGGACAAGACCCGCTTCGACTTCGCGCACAACGCGCCGCTGACCGACGACGAAATCCGTCGCGTCGAGCAGATCGTCAACGACGAAATCCTGGCCAACGCGCCGGGCATCGTGCGCGTGATGCCGTACGACGAGGCGGTGAAGGGCGGCGCGATGGCGCTGTTCGGCGAGAAGTACGGCGATGAGGTGCGCGTGCTCGACCTCGGCTTCTCGCGCGAGCTGTGCGGCGGCACGCACGTGCAGCGCACCGGCGACATCGGGCTGTTCAAGATCGTCGTCGAAGGCGGCGTCGCGGCCGGCATCCGCCGCGTCGAGGCGATCACCGGCGACAACGCGGTGCGCTACGTGCAGGAACTCGATGCGCGCGTGAACGAAGCCGCGGCCGCGCTGAAGGCGCAGCCGTCGGAGCTCACGCAGCGCATCGCGCAGGTGCAGGAGCAGGTGAAGTCGCTCGAGAAGGAGCTCGGCGCGCTGAAGTCGAAGCTCGCGTCGAGCCAGGGCGACGAGCTCGCGCAGCAGGCCGTCGAAGTGGGCGGCGTGTTCGTGCTGGCGGCGACGCTCGACGGCGCGGACGCGAAGACGCTGCGCGAGACGGTCGACAAGCTCAAGGACAAGCTGAAGAGCGCGGCGATCGTGCTGGCGGCCGTCGAAGGCGGCAAGGTCAGCCTGATCGCGGGCGTCACGCCCGAGGCGAGCAAGAAGGTCAAGGCCGGCGAGCTCGTGAACTTCGTCGCGCAGCAGGTCGGCGGCAAGGGCGGCGGCCGCCCCGACATGGCGCAGGCGGGCGGCACGGAACCGGCGAACCTGCCGGGCGCGCTCGCGGGCGTGAAGGGCTGGATCGAAGCGCGTCTTTGATCGCTTGATCGTTGCCGACGGCGCGATGCGGTCTCGCTGACCGCGTCGCGCGTCTTGGGGAAAGCGACCCGTTCGGCGTTGGCCGGACGGGTCGCTTTGTTTTTTGCGGTGGGGTTGGGTTCGGCTGGGCGG